>JABFXM010000504.1 GCA_013361745.1 Gemmatimonadaceae bacterium
GCAACTTCATGGGCGCGGTGATCGACCGGAAAGCGTTCACGACGATCAGCGAGTATCTGGGCGACGCGAAGCAGAACGCGAAGATCATCGCCGGCGGGAAGACCGACGACAGCGTCGGCTACTTCATCTGGCCGACGCTCGTCGAGACCGCGGACCCGAACTATCGCCTCCTCTGCGAGGAGATCTTCGGTCCCGTGGTGACGGTGAGCGTCTACGACGACGCGAAGTGGGAGCAGACGCTGAAGCAGGTCGACGCGACGTCGCCGTACGCGCTGACGGGCGCGGTGTTCGCGCGCGACCGCAACGCGCTGCGCGAGGCGAGCGTGGCGCTGCGCAACGCGGCGGGAAACTTCTACATCAACGACAAGCCGACGGGCGCGGTGGTGGGGCAGCAGCCCTTCGGCGGCGCGCGCGGGTCCGGAACGAACGACAAGGCGGGCTCGAAGCTCAACCTGATGCGGTGGGTGTCGCCGAGGGCTGTGAAGGAGACGCTCGTTCCGCCGACGGATCACCGGTACCCGTTCATGGATGCGGAGTGATCGTGCATCGTGTGTCGGCGAGATGCACGCGCAGGCGAACCAGCGGGCGGCGTGTCAACGATACTGCGATGCACGATGCGCGATGCACGAAGGGGACGCCCGGGTGGTCCTCCACTGCACGATCGGCGCGCCTCGCTCAGCTGAGCTGGTCACCCGATGCACGCTGACCGCGGCGGCGAGAGCCGCCGCGGGCGACACCGCGTCAGGTCATTCATCGTTCATCGTGCATCGCAGTATCGTTGACACGAGCATCGCTGGTTCGCCTGAACGTGCATCCCGCCATTGAGGGTTGAATGAAGCATCGCTTCCTCACCGCCGACGTCTTCACCGACAAGCCCTTCGGCGGGAATCAGCTGGCTGTCTTTCCCGACGGCCGCGGCCTCGACGACGAGCGGATGTTCGCGCTGGCGCGCGAGTTCAACTTCTCGGAGACGACGTTCGTCTTTCCGCCTGAGCAGGGCGGGACGCGGCGGCTGCGCATCTGGACACCGGGAGGCGAGGTGCCCTTCGCCGGCCATCCAACCGTCGGCACGGCGCACGTGCTCGCGTCGATCGGCGAGATCGGGCTCACCGGCAATGAGACGAAGATCGTCTTCGAGGAGGGTGTGGGCCCGGTACCGGTGACGATCCGCTCGCGCGACGGGCAGCCGGTCTTCGCGCAGCTCTCCGTGGCGAAGCTCCCCGAGATCGGCCCGCCGGTGCCGACGCGCGAGACGCTGGCCGAGATCCTCTCCCTCGAGTCGAAGGATCTCCTCGGCGGCCACTTCGCCCCGCAGGCGGTGTCGTGCGGGCTCCCTTTCCTCTTCGTCCCGCTGAAGGATCGCGACGCGGTGAAGCGCTCGCGCATCCGCGTCGACCAGTGGGAGCGCACGTTAGGCAGGGCGTGGGCGTCGATGATCATGGTCTTCTCGCGCGATCCGGAGCGCGAGGGCTCCGACATCCGGGCCCGGATGTACGCGCCTGGGATCAGCGTCCCCGAGGATCCGGCGACGGGCTCCGCCTGCGCCGCGCTCGGCGGCTACCTCGCCACGCGCGACGCACGCCAGAGCGGCACGCTGCGCTGGGTCGTCGAGCAGGGCTTCGAGATGGGCCGGCCGAGCATCATCGAGATCGAGGTGGACAAGAAGGACGGGCACATCGAAGGCGTGCGCGTCGGAGGGGCGTCGGTGCTGATGAGCGAGGGGACGATCCTTGTAGGAGAGTAAGGAGGATCAGGAGAGTAAGGGGAGTAAGGGGAGTAAGGAACGGCCACCTGGTTGTGCCTTACTCTCCTTACTCTCCTAACTCCCCTTACTCTCCTGCCGTTGCGAAACCGTCCGGGAAGTGCCACCGTAGTCCCGCCTTCGACCGCGCCCCCTCGCGCGGTCGATCTCCTTTCACCTCCCGGAGCTCCACCATGCATACCTCGCGCGCACCGATGCTGGTGTCCGCGGCCGCGCTGGCGTTGGCTGCCTGCTCGACCACGTACGCCGACCAACACACCGACTCCGCCGCGGTCGCGACGTCGGCGGCCACGCCACAAGTCGTCGTCGTGAAGACATCCGACTTCGCCTTCCAGGCGCCGGACTCGATCCGCGCCGGACTGACGACCATTCGTCTCGAGACGAACCCCGGTCCGGAGCTCCATCAGGTCGGGCTCATTCGACTCGACTCGGGCAAGACGGCGGCAGATCTGTTCGAGACGATGAAGACCGCGCCGGCGCTGCCGAGGTGGGCCTCCGAGATCGCCGGCGTGAACCCGCCCGCGCCGGGCAAGGTCGCCGAGGCGACGGTGAACCTGCAACCGGGCAGCTATCTGCTCGTTTGCTTCGTGCCGAGCGCGGACGGCGTGCCGCACATCGCGAAGGGCATGTCACGCGCGCTCACCGTCACCGGCGCGAGCGTCGCCGCGACTCGACTGCCGGCGGATGTCGAGATGAAGCTCGTCGACTACGGCTTCGTGCTGTCGACGCCGCTGACGTCCGGCGCGCATGTGGTCCGCGTCGTCAACGCGGCGCAGCAGACGCACGAGGTGGTGTTCGTGCGACTCGCCCCCGGAAAGACCGCGGCCGACCTCGCGAGCTGGGTCGAGAAGCAGCAGGGTCCCCCGCCCGCTGAGCCCCTCGGCGGCGTCGCCGGCCTCGGCGTCGGACAGGCGGCCAGCTTCCCCGTGACGCTGACGCCCGGCGAGTACGCCCTGCTCTGCTTCGTCCCCGACGCAAAGGACGGCAAGCCGCACGTCGCGCACGGGATGGTCAAGCCGTTCACCGTGAA
>JABFXM010000178.1 GCA_013361745.1 Gemmatimonadaceae bacterium
CCGATACCACGGCGGCACCGCATCACAGCAAGCTAGCCGGCGCCGCGGTCGGCGCGGCGGCGGGTCACATGCTCGGCGGACACGCGGTCGCCGGCGCGGCGGCGGGCGCGCTCATCCAGCACGAGCGGAACAAGCACGCGCGCAAGTACTGACGGATCTCGCTCGCCTGCCTGACGGCGAGCGTCCGATGGTCATCCCCGCTCAGGTCGCGCCTGGGCGGGGATGAACCGCGCGCGAGCTCCTGCCCACCATTCGACAGCACGACGAACGCTTGGCTCAGCGTCCCGCCGCGGGTCTCCCGGGGCAGTGCTCGTCCCAGTGCTCCATGTTGTAGACCGATCTGAGGCTCGCCGTGCTGTCGGCGCGCCACCAGCCGATCGGATGCTTCCCGTCGTCGAGCAGCCACCAGCTCTCGGTCGCCGGCTGCGAGCGCGCCACCGCGCGCGACGTGTCGTGGGTGGCCTCGCCGAACGCCTCTTCGTCGGCGGGGACGCCCCAGAACTGGCCGCCGTCGGTGGTCCTGCCTTTCCACCAGTAGCGCCACCAGCCGAGCTGCTCGTACTGGAGCAGCCAGACGGTGTCGCCCGCCGCGATGCGCAGCGTGTCGGCGCGCGGCATCGTCCGGTCGTCGTCGATGCCCGTCTCCGACGCGCGCACGATCGGCCGCTTCGCGACGACGATGCCCGGCCGCACGAGATGCAGGTCGGTGCGCTTCACGTGCACCGAGTCACCACGCGCGACGCGCGCGACCACCGGTGCCGCGGTGTCGGCGGCGGCGCGCAGGTCGACGGCCGCACAGGCGAGGCCCTTGAACGACGTCTCGCAGTCCTCCCCCTCGCACGACGCGGCGAAGACGATCGGGAAGCGCAGCCGCCCGTCCGGTCCGACGTGCACGCCGGTGTCGGCGGGCCAGGTGACGACGCTGTCGTGGGACAGCGGAAGTGTCGCGGTGGATGGCGTCGCGACGAGCGATGTCGCAAGCGGCGCTGCCGCGACGGACGAGGAAACGACCGCCGGCGAGGCGAGGGCCGAGTCGCGCGCTTCGCCGGCGCGACGGTCGTGCGCGCACGCGACGACCGGGAGCAGCGTGAAGAACAGGGTGGAGAGTCGTGGCTGCATACTCGTCTGACGAACGGCGAGTCCCTCCGTTGCACCGCCGTTCCGTCTCAGGCCGGCTGCGCCGATCTCCGCAGCCTCGCGGCGCCGAGCACGAACAGCCCCGCCACCGCGAGCCCAGCCCAGAACCCGGGCGCGACGAGCAGCTGGCCGAGCGTCGGCGACATCAGCCGCATCATCCCCCCGTTCCCTGGGGCAGCCGCGGTCGACGTCGCGCCGCCGCCGCCTAACGGTCCGAGCACCAGCGCGGCGAACCGCGTCGTGCCAAGGGCGACGCGCTCGAGCACCCCGATCGCGACCGGGGGCAGGATCGCCCACGCCAGCGGCGCGCGCGGCGCCCACGCGGAGACGAGCAGGATCCACGCGTAGATGGGTGACGTCGCGATCCCGTGCAGCGCGACGAGATGGTAGAGCAGTGGGCCCGCGTCGGCGAAGACGCGCGAGCTCGACCAGACCATGGTCGCGCTCTGGCCGTGCGCCGCGAGGACCGCGGTGCTCGCCAGCAGCATCCCGAGCTGCAGCACGACGGTGAGCCCCCAGACGATCGCGGGCAGCACGATGGTCGGGATGCAGAGCTTCGCGAGCACGGTCTCGGGGTCGCTCACGGGTAGCGACTTCCAGAGCAGCACGCTGCGATCGCGACGCTCCCCGTAGAGCGCGTCGACGCAGTAGATCACCGCGACGAGCAGCCCGATCCCCATCATCACCCCGGAGACGACCTCGTACGGCTCGCGGAGGTGGTTGCCGGAGTGCGCGGTCAGGACGGCGGCGACGCCGGCGACCTGCGCGGGCAGGCTGCCGAGCGCGTAGGCGACGAAGCCGGTGAAGAGCACCGCCGCGATCGACGCCGGCGCTACCCAGAGCCAGCGGTTCTCCCACAGCTCGCGCCGCAGGTTCCAGATCAGACGTCGCATCATTGCTGGTTCCTCCCGCCCGCACCGTCACCGACGCGGGCAATGAACAGGTCGGCCACGCTCGGCGTGCGCACGTCGCCCAGCGGCGCGAGACGCTCGGGTGTCACCCCCTCGAAGAGCATGATCCGCTGGCCGAGCGCCTCGCGCTCGTGGATCGGGACGAGGTCGCGCGCCGCGCCGAGCTGTGAGGGGTGGACGCGCACCTCGCGGTAGCGCTGCTCGACCTCGTCCATCGTCGCCCGGAGGGCGATGCGCCCGCGGTCGAGGAAGACGACGTCGGTGACGAGGTGCTGGATCTCCTCGACCTCGTGCGTCGCGAGGACGATGGTGCGCTCGCGCTCCTGGTAGTCCGCGAGCAGCGCGTCGAAGAGCTGCTTCCTGTAGATGATGTCGAGCCCGAGCGTCGGCTCGTCGAGGACGAGGAGCCTGGCGTCGATCGCCATGACGAGGGCGAGATGGAGCTGCGCGACCATCCCCTTCGACAGCTCCTTCACCTTCGCATTGCGGCGAATGGTGGTGCGCTCGAGGAACGACTCGGCGCGTGCGCGGTCGAAGCGCGGGTGGACCGCGGCGACGTAGTCGAGGAGCCGCGACACGCGGATCCAGCGCGGGAGGACGGCGACGTCGGCGATGAAGGCGACGTCGTGCATGAGCGCGGCACGCTCGCGCCAGGGATCGCGACCGAGCACGCGGAGCTCGCCGTCGTACGCGGTGAGGCCGAGGATGGCGTTGAGTAGTGTGGTCTTCCCCGCGCCGATAGGC
>JABFXM010000302.1 GCA_013361745.1 Gemmatimonadaceae bacterium
GAGAGGGAAGCGCATGGCCGAAACCGAGCGCGGGCCGAGACTGCGACACTCCAGCGGGCGTCTCGCCGAGCTGGGGAGGTATCTTTGACGTCGAGTCGAAGCGCCGCGCGCTGACCGAGCTCGAGGCGAAGATGGCCGAGGGCGACTTCTGGAACGATCAGCAGCGCGCCCAGGCGATCGTGCAGGACGTGAAGACGCTGCGCGGCTGGGTCGAGCCGTTCGACTCCCTCTCGGCCCGCGTGAAGGGCGCCGAAGAGCTGGACGAGCTGCTCCAGATGGAGCCCGACGTCGAGATGGAGCGTGAGGTCGACCGCGACGTCGACGCGATCGAGGAGGAGCTCGAGTCGTTCCGTCTTCGCTCGCTGCTGCAGCACCCCGACGATTTCCGCGACGCGCAGGTGGAGATCAGCGCCGGCGCCGGCGGCACCGAGGCACAGGACTGGGCGCAGATGCTCATGCGCATGTACGAGCGCTGGGCGCAGCGGAAGGGATACAGCGTGGAAGTGCTCGACCTCAGCGAGGGCGAAGAGGCGGGGATCAAGGGCGCGGTGCTCGAGATCAAGGGGATGTACGCGTTCGGCTTCCTCAAGGCGGAGAGCGGCGTGCACCGGCTCGTGCGCATCTCGCCCTTCGACGCGCAGGCGCGGCGGCACACCAGCTTCGCCTCGGTGTTCGTGTATCCGGTGGTCGACAACGACATCAACATCGACATCCGCGACGAGGATCTGAAGGTCGACGTCTACCGTGCGTCGGGCGCGGGCGGACAGCACGTCAACAAGACCAGCTCCGCGGTCCGCATCACGCACATCCCGAGCGGCGTCGTCGTCGCGTCGCAGCAGGAGCGTTCGCAGCACAAGAACAAGCAGACCGCGTTGAAGATGCTGAAGAACCGCCTCTACAACATCGAGCTGCAGAAGCAGCTCGAGAAGAAGGCGGAGATGGACTCCGCGAAGCAGGACGTGACCTTCGGCAGCCAGATCCGCAGCTATGTCTTCCAGCCGTACACGATGGTGAACGACCACCGCACGGAGCTCAAGTATCCCGACGTGCAGAAGGTGATGGACGGCGCGATCGATCCCTTCATCGAAGCGTGGCTGACGCGCGGCTCGAACGGCGACGGGGCGGCGTGAGCGAGGATCTCAACTTCGTCCAGCGGGCGCGGCGCGAGAAGCTCGCCGCGATCGAGGCCCAGGGCGTCACTCCGTTCGCGTACTCGTTCGACCGTTCGCACACGGCCGCCGAAGCGCTGGCGCTCGCGCCCGAGGGGAGCGAGGAAGGCGCGACCGTCCGCATCGCCGGGCGGCTGGTCGCCTGGCGCGGCCATGGCAAGACGATCTTCGCGCATCTCGCCGACCTGTCGGGTCGCATCCAGCTCTACTTCCGCCGCGATCACATGGGCGAGCCGGCGTTCGCGCTGCTCGAGCAGCTCGACATCGGCGACCTCGTCGGAGTGACGGGCCCCGTCTTCCGCACGCGCACCGGGGAGACGACCGTCAAGGCGGACGCCGTGACGCTGCTCGCGAAGTCGCTCCGGCCCCTGCCGTTAGGCAAGGAAGAGGTGGTCGACGGGCAGACCGTGCGGCACGGGTCGCTCGAGGACTCCGAGCAGCGGTCGCGGCAGCGCTACGCCGATCTCGCGGTGCACGCGGAGGCGCGAGCGCTGTTCATCGCGCGCTCGCGGCTCGTCTCGGCCATTCGCGGGTATCTCGACGGGCTGGGCTACCTCGAGGTCGAGACGCCGGTGTTGCAGCCGCTCTACGGCGGCGCGGCGGCGAAGCCCTTCGTGACCACGCACAACGCCCTCGACATGCAGCTCTATCTCCGCATCGCGGACGAGCTGTACCTCAAGCGACTGATCGTGGGCGGGATGGAGCGCGTCTACGAGATCGGCCACGACTTCAGGAACGAAGGGATCGACCGGACGCACAATCCGGAGTTCACGATGCTCGAGTTCTACGAGGCGTACGCGGACTACACGACGATGATGTCGCGCGTCGAGGCGCTGCTGCTGCGCGCGGCGGAGGCGGTGCGCTCCGTGCCCGAGGTCGCGGCGCGCGTGCCCGAGCTGAAGCCGCCGTTCCCGCGGATCTCGTGGGTCGACTCCCTCAATCGCGCGTTAGGCGCGGACGCGATGGCGATGGCCGACGGCGAGCTGCGCGAGGCTGCCCGCCGGCTCGGCGTCGAACGGGTCGAGTCTCTCAGCCGCCCGAAGGTGCTCGACGAGATGTTCCAGGCGCTGGTCGAGTCGAAGATCGAGACGCCGACGTTCGTGATCGACTACCCCGTCGAGCTGTCGCCGCTGGCGAAGCCGAAGCGCGGCAATCCGGCGCTCACCGAGCGCTTCGAGCTCTTCGCGCGCGGGAAGGAGCTGGCCAACGCGTTCAGCGAGCTGAATGACCCGATCGACCAGCGCGAGCGCTTCGAGGCGCAGGCGCGGCTGCGCGCCGCCGGGGACGAGGAGGCGAGCGGCGTCGACGAGGACTACCTGCGCGCGTTGGAATACGGGATGCCGCCCACGGGCGGCGTCGGAATCGGGATCGATCGCCTCGTCATGTACCTGACGGAGACGGCGAACATCCGCGATGTCATCCTCTTTCCGACGCTACGCCCGGAATGATGCCGCTCGAGCTGTCGATCGCCTGGCGGTACCTGCGCAGCCGTCGCGGCTCCCGCCTGCTGTCGCTGATCAGCGTGATCGCGATCGGCGGCGTGACCGTCGGCGTGAGCGCGCTGATCGTGATCATCGCGGTGATGAACGGGCTGCAGAAGGATCTGCGCGAGAAGATCCTCGTCGCGAGCCCGGACATCCGCGTCCTCACCTTCGGCGACGACATGCGCATGGACAAGTGGCGGGAGACGCTCGCGAAGGTCCGGCAGCAGAAGGGAGTCGTCGCGGCGGCGCCCTTCGTCCTGACGCAGGCGATCATCGCGGCGGGACACGACTATCGCGAAGGCGTGCAGGTGGAGGGGATCGAGCCGGAGGGGCCGCGCGTCGCGAACGTGACGTCGATCCGGCAGCACGCGCTGAAGGGCAACGACTTCCGGTTCCGCGCCAGCGACGGCGAGACACGCGGCGCAGTGCTCGGCAAGCTGCTCGCGATGCGCCTGAACGCCTTCGTCGGCGACAAGATCACCCTGCTCTCGGCCTCCGGCGGGCAGCTCAACCCCGTCACCGGCATGCCGGCCGCGCGCGTGACGGAGCTCGAGGTGACGGGGCTGTTCGAGACCGGGATGTACGAGTACGACAACCAGTACGTCTTCCTGCCGCTGAGCGTCGCGCAGGACGTCGCCGGAATCGGCGAGTCTGTGACCGGGATCGAGGTGAAGACGACGGATCGCTGGCAGGCGGGAATGGTCCGCAAGGAGCTCGAGGACACGCTCGGCTATCCGTATCGCGCGCTCGACTGGCAGGAGCAGAACCAGAATCTCTTCCAGGCGCTGAAGCTCGAGAAGCTCGGGATGAGCGTGATCCTGCTGCTCATCATGATGGTCGCGGCGTTCAACATCGTCAGCACGCTGACGATGGTCGTCGCGGACAAGACGCGCGAGATCGGGATCCTGAAGGCGATGGGACTCCGCTCGGGCGCCATCAAGCGGATCTTCCTTGCGCAGGGAATGGTGATCGGCATCGTCGGCACGGGGCTCGGGCTGATCATCGGCGTCGGCCTCGCGATGGTGCAGGCGCACTACAAGTTCATCAAGCTGGATCAGACTGTATATTTCATCGACCATCTCCCGGTGGCGCTACAGGTGGGCGACGTCGCACTCATCGTGCTGATGAGTCTGTCGATTCCAGTGCTGGCGACGTGGTACCCCGCGCGTCAGGCGTCGCGACTGTTCCCGGTGGAGGCGATCCGCCACGAATGACCGTACTCGAGGCGGTGGACGTCGCGAAGTCATATGTCGGTGGCGATGGGAGCACGATCCACGTGCTCGACGGCGTCAACCTGGGCGTCGCACGCGGCGAGATGGTCGCGATCGTCGGAGCGAGTGGGGCGGGGAAGAGTACGTTACTGCACCTGCTCGGCGCGCTCGATGAGCCGAGCCGCGGCTCGGTTCGCATCGACGGCGAGGACGTCGCGGGGCTGTCCGACGACGCGCTGGCAACGCTTCGGAACCGGAAGGTCGGTTTCGTGTTTCAGTTTCATCACCTCCTGCGCGAATTCTCGGCGCTGGAGAACGTCATGATGCCGCTCCGCATCGCGCGCGTCGACGAGGGAACGGCTCGCGAGCGGGCGACGGCGCAGCTCGAGCGAGTAGGGCTGACGCCGCGGATGCACCATCGGCCCGCGGAGCTTTCGGGGGGCGAGCAGCAGCGGACGGCGGTGGCGCGGGCGCTGGTCGTTCAGCCCGCGGTTCTCCTCGCGGACGAGCCGTCCGGCAATCTCGATCACTTCAACAGCGAGCGGCTGCACGATCTGTTCGCGACGCTCGCGCGAGACGCCGGGGTCGGGATCGTCGTCGTCACACATAACCGGTCGCTCGCGGCACGCGCGAACCGGGTGCTGGTTCTGGAAGACGGGCGGTTGGGCGAAGCGGACGTAACGGAGGTCGTCGCGGGATGATCTGCGATAGCTGCAAGGAACGGGATGCCGTCGTGCATCTCACCCAGATCGTCGACAACGCTGTGAGCCAACTTCACCTCTGCGAAAAATGCGCGGCGGAGAAGGGGGTGGAGACGAGCGTGGGCATGCCGCAGCATCCGCTCGGTCAGTTCCTCGCCGAGGTGCAGCAGCAGGTCGCGGTTCCCGCCGCGGAGGCGGGACGCTGCACGTTCTGCGGGGCGTCGATGAAGGATTTCCGCGCCGCGGGGCGTCTCGGCTGCCCGCGCTGCTACACCACGTTCGAAGGGAGCCTGCGGGAGCTTCTGCGGCGGGTGCACGGCCATTCGCGTCACGTCGGGCGCACGTACAGCGCACCAGTGCCGGAGCACCGCGAGCAGGACACCATCCGCGGTGAGCTGCGCGAGCGGCTGCGCCGGGCCATCGAGACCGAGCAGTTCGAGCTCGCGGCGGAGCTGCGGGATCGCATCCGGGTGCTCGGCGAATGACGATCGACCTGTCGCTCCTTCCCGACGGCGGGGTGAGCTGGCTCGACGCATCGGGGAGCCATTCGGACATCGTCCTCTCGACGAGGATTCGACTGGCACGGAACGTGGATGGTTATGCGTTCACCTCGCGGGCGCGCGAGGGAGAGCGGCTGCGAGTGCTCGCCCAGGTTCGGGAAGCGGCGGCGTCGTCCGCCTCGCTTGCGGGGGCGTTTCTCTTCCGGCTCGACGAACTCCAGGCGCAGGATCGGCTGCTGCTGCACGAGCGCCATCTGGTGAGCAAGGAGCTGGCGGGGCTCGACGCCAACCACCCGGTCAAGGCTGGGTCCGCCGTGTTTCTCGGTGACGGTTTGGGCGTCATGATCAATGAAGAGGATCATCTTCGCCTGCAGTCGCTGCGTTCGGGGTTCGCATTGACGGAGGCGTACGAGCGCGCGGCGGTGCTCGATCGCGAGCTGGGCGGACGGGTTCCGTACGCGTATCATCCCGAATTCGGCTTTCTCACCGCGTGCCCGACGAACACGGGCACCGGAATGCGTGCCTCGGTGTTGATCCATCTGCCGGGACTCGTGCTGACGAAGGAGATCCAGCGAGTGCTCACGGGGCTTCAGCAGATGGGGCTGACCTACCGTGGGCTGTACGGCGAAGGATCGGAGGTGGTGGGGAACTTCTTCCAGATCTCGAACCAGACGACGCTCGGACGGTCGGAGGACGAGTTGATCGACCAGCTCGTGCACGTCGTCCGGCGGGTGATCGAGAAGGAGGAAGAAGCACGACGGGTGCTGCAGCGCGACGCGGGCTATATTATCGAGGACAAGCTCTGGCGCGCCTACGGTACCCTACGCTTTGCCCGCAGCCTCACGTTCGACGAGGCGATGAACTACTTGAGCGGGGTACGCCTGGCCGTGGGTCTGAAACTGATCACCGGCCTGAGTGTATATACACTCAACAAGCTCCTGGTTTTTTCTCAGCCCGCGCACCTGTCGTACGTGGAGGGACGCACGCTCACCGAGAGCGAAGCGGCCCAGGCCCGTGCACGATACGTGCGTGACGCGCTGGCGAGCGAGGCGGGATCCAACGGGTGACCCAGGTCGCCTGGGCGTGAGGCCAACATGAACGGCTACAATTTTACCGAGCGGGTCAGGAAGGTACTCGCGATGGCGCGCGAGGAAGCGGCGCGCCTGCATCACGAGTACGTCGGCACGGAGCACATCCTGCTCGGTCTCATCCGCGAGGGTGAGGGCGTGGCGGCGGCCGTGCTCCAGAACCTCAGCGTCGACCTCGACGAGATCCAGCAGAAGATCGAGGAGACCGTGAAGAAGGGCAAAGCCGCGCAGGCGGCGGGCCCCGATCTCCCCTATACCTCGCGCGCGAAGAAGGTGCTCGAGCTCGCGATGAGCGAAGCGCGGGAGCTCAATCACAGCTACGTCGGGACCGAGCATCTCCTCCTCGGCCTCCTTCGTGAAGAGAAGGGGATCGCGGCGCAGGTGCTGACGGACGCCGGCGTCAATCTCGACGCCGCGCGCGCCGAGACGCTTCGCCTGCTCGGCACCGAGATGCCGCAGTCGGGGAGCGCGACCGCGAGCGCGCAGCCGCAGAGCGGCGGGCCCTCGCCCGCGCCCGCGCCGAAGGGGGAGAAGAAGTCGAAGACCCCCGCGCTCGACCACTTCTGCCGCGATCTCACGCAGCTCGCCGCCGAGGGTCAGCTCGACCCGACGATCGGCCGCGCGAAGGAGATCCAGCGCGTCATGGAAGTGCTGACGCGCCGCAAGAAGAACAATCCAGTCCTGATCGGCGAGCCTGGCGTCGGCAAGACGGCGATCGTCGAGGGGCTGGCGCAGCTCATCGCGAACGGGGAGTGCCCGGAGTCGCTGCGCGACAACCGCGTCCTGTCGCTCGACATGGCGGCGGTGATCGCGGGGACGAAGTACCGCGGCCAGTTCGAGGAACGGCTGAAGGCGGTCATGAACGAGATCGCCCAGAACAAGAACATCATCCTCTTCATCGACGAGCTGCACACGCTCGTCGGCGCCGGTGCGGCGGAAGGGGCGATCGACGCGAGCAACATGCTGAAGCCCGCGCTCGCGCGCGGTGAGCTGCAGTGCGTCGGCGCGTCGACGCTGAACGAGTACCGGAAGTACATCGAGAAGGATGGAGCCCTCGAGCGCCGCTTCCAGACGGTGATCGTGGATCCGCCTTCGATCGACGAGACGGTCGAGATCCTGAAGGGGCTGCGCAAGAAGTACGAGGACCACCACCGGGTGACGATCCCCGACACCACGCTGGTGTCGGCGTCGAAGCTCTCGGAGCGGTACATCACCGACCGGTTCCTCCCGGACAAGGCGATCGACGTGATCGACGAGGCCGGGGCGCGCGCGCGGCTCGCCGCGCAGGCGCCGCCGCCGGAGGTGGCCGAGCTCAAGACGCAGCTCGAGAAGATCACGCTCGACAAGGAAGCGTCGGTTCGCGACCAGAACTTCGAGAAGGCGGCCGCGCTGCGTGACAAGGAGCGCGAGCTGCAGGGCGAGATCCGCAAGAAGCAGGAGGAATGGGAGAAGCGGCGCCAGTCGCATCGCCCGGTCCTCGGCGAGGAGGAGATCTCCTTCATCGTCAGCCGCTGGACCGGAATCCCCGTGACGCGGCTGCAGGAGGCGGAGACCACGCGTCTGCTGCGGATGGAGGACGAGCTGCACGAGAGCGTGATCGGGCAGGACGAGGCGATCAAGGCGCTCGCGCGGTCGATCCGGCGCAGCCGCGCCGGCCTCAAGGATCCCAACCGTCCGATCGGCTCGTTCATCTTCTGCGGACCGACGGGTGTCGGAAAGACGGAGCTCGCGCGCTCGCTGGCGCGGTTCCTGTTCGCGGACGCGTCGGCGCTGATCCGCGTCGACATGAGCGAGTACATGGAGAAGTTCTCGGTGTCGCGTCTGATCGGCGCGCCTCCGGGCTACGTCGGCTACGAGGATAGCGGCACGCTCACCAAGGCGGTGCGTCGGAAGCCATACAGCGTCATTCTGCTCGACGAGATCGAGAAGGCGCATCCGGATGTGTTCAACATCCTGCTGCAGGTGCTGGACGAGGGTCACCTGACCGACAACTACGGGCGCGTGATCGACTTCAAGAACACGGTCGTGATCATGACGTCGAACGTCGGCGCGCGTGATCTGGTGAAGGGACGGACGCTGGGCTTCTCGGCAAGCGCCGACCAGGGCAACTGGGATCGCATGGCGGAGAAGGTGAAGGAGGAGCTGACCCACGTCTTCAACCCCGAGTTCCTGAACCGTCTGGACGACGTGATCGTGTTCCACCCGCTGCGCGAGGAGCACATCGCGCAGATCGTGAGCGTGATGCTGAAGGACGTTCGTCGCCGGCTGGGCGAGGAGGAGCTGACCCTCCGACTCACCGACGCGGCGTCGCGGTTCCTGACGAAGCACGGTTACGACGAGCAGTACGGGGCGCGGCCGCTGAAGCGGGCGATCCAGCGCTACGTCGAGGATCCGCTCTCGGAGAAGATCCTGCTCGGCGAGTTCCAGAAGGGCGACGAGATCGAGGTCGACGTCGCGCCGGACGGATCGAAGCTCGAGTTCCGGGTTCCGACCAGCACGACGAAGGCGTAAGCGAACTGCATCGACCGGCCGGGTCCATGGACCCGGCCGGTCGTCTTGTGTGTATATTCCCCCCCATGAAGAGAATTCCCCTCGTCGCCGCCGCTCTCGCGCTGGCGAGCTTGCCCGCATTCGCGCAGGACGTCACCTCGGCCGCGGGTGGTCGCTGCACCACCCCCGACACGATCGCCGTCCGTGGGAACTCGCGGATCAGCGAGGCGACGGTGCGCTCGGACGCCGGACTGACCGCGGGCACCCCGCTGAACTACCGCTCGGTGCAGCGCGCGATCTCGGGCCTGTTCGAGACGGGCGAGTACGACGACGTGCAGGCGGTCTGCGAGATCCTTCCGGGCGACAAGGCGCTCCTCGCACTGGTGGTGCGCGAGCGCCCCGTGCTCGAGTCGATCGATCTCGCCGGCTTCAAGACCGTCTCGCGAAAGACGGCGACCGACAGCATCGACATCCCGATCGGCCGGCCGCTCGACCCGAGCGTGGTCGCGAAGCTGGTCTCGAAGGTCGACTCGCTGTACGCGAAGCAGGGATACTACCTCGCGAAGGTGACGGTCGACTCGACGCGCGACGGCGACAAGGTGAAGCTCGTCGTCCGCGTGAACGAGGGGAGCCGGCTCGCCGTTTCGGGTGTTCGCATCGACGGCACCCACAGCATCTCGGACAAGGCGATCGCCGGCGCGATGAAGACGCGTCCCGAGGGGTTCTTCTGGTTCAGACGCGGCGAGTTCGACGAGGACAAGTTCGCCGGCGACCTCGGTGAGCGGATCCCGGCGCTCTACGCGAAGCAGGGCTTCATCGACTTCCAGGTGCTGCGCGACACGGTGATCATCGACCGGGCGCACGGGAAGGCGCTCGTTCAGCTCAGCGTCGAGGAGGGGCCACAGTACCACATCGGCTCCTTCGACCCCTCGGGGAACAAGCGCTTCTCGAGCGATGAGATCCGCCGCTTCTATCCGTTCACCGGCGAGGGGCCGACGCTCACCGAACGCGCGAAGGGGTTCCTCCATCGAACGCACCGCGCGCCGAAGGACGTCTTCGACGAGTCGGCGTGGGAGGACGCGACGCAGAAGGTGCGCACGGCGTACAGCAACGAGGGGTACATCTACGCCCAGGTGCGGCCCGTCGTCGAGCGACGCAAGATCGGGCCGGACTCGGTGCCCACGGTGGACCTCCGCTGGGAGATCGAGGAGGCGCGGCCGGCCATCGTGAACCGCATCGAGATCGCGGGGAACGACTACACCTCGGACGCCTGCATTCGCGATCAGCTGGTGATCCTGCCGGGCGACGTCTTCAATCAGGATCGCCTGATCCGCAGCTATCAGAACATCGCGAACCTCGGGTTCTTCGAGACGCCGCTGCCGACGCCGGATACCAAGACGGCGAACGACGAGGGCGACATCGACGTCGTCTTCCGCGTGAAGGAGAAGAAGACCGGGAACGTCAACTTCGGCGCGTCGATGGGCGGCAACACGCTCGGCGGCTTCATCGGCCTCGAGCAGCCGAACCTCTTCGGGCTGTGCAAGAAGGGGTCGCTGCAGTGGCAGTTCGGCAGATACATCCAGGATTTCCAGCTCTCGTACAGCGACCCGGCGATCCAGGGATCGCGCGTCTCGGGAACGGTCTCGGCGTACGACAGCCGCCCGCGCTACACCATCGCGGGCTTCGGTCGCCCGCGCCGCATCGGCGCCAACCTGCAGTTCGGCTTCCCGGTCCCGCGCTCGTTCTACTCGCGCCTCTTCGCCTCGTACGGCCTCGAGGTGCAGCGCAACGACGAGACGATCGAGGACCCGACGCTCAAGTCGAACATCTACCTCCAGAACTCGCTGCGGTCGACGCTGGGATTGACCGCGCAGCACGACACGCGGATCGACATGCCCTTCCCGACGGCGGGGGCGAT
>JABFXM010000375.1 GCA_013361745.1 Gemmatimonadaceae bacterium
TGGCGGCCGGCCCAGAGCATGGTCCCCAACGTGAGCACGATCAGAGCGAGGCTGCTCGCGCGCGAGGGGATCGCGTACAGCCACGGTGCGATGGCGTGTACCGAGGGACCGAGGACGCGGGCATGCCAGCGCATGAACGGATCGTTCATCGCGTGAGCGACGCCGCCGACGTCGGCCATGAGCGGCATCGAGAGCAGCATCGCGACGACGCCGACGACTCCGCTCGCGATCGCCCTGCGCCGGAAGCCGAGGTATTCCTCTTCCTGCTCGCGGTCGCGCGCCTCCTGCTCCTCGAAGGCGGTGCGGCTGGCGACCGGGAGCTCGGCCCCGTAGCCGGTCGAGCGGATCGCGTCGACCAGCCGGTCGGGGGAGGTCGTCACCGGATCGTAGGCGACGGTCGCGTTGGCCATCATGAGGTTGACGCTCGCGTCGGAGACACCCGGCGCCTTCGCCAGCGTCCGCTGGACGCGCGCCTGGCATGCGGCGCAGGTCATCCCGCTCAGCGGGATGACGATGCGCTCGGTCGTACCGTTCTGCTCGCGTGTCGCCGTCGTCATCGCATTCTCCATCAGCCCTGGCCGCGCCCTTCGCGGCCCTCAATGAAAGTATATACCCCTCCCCCCTATGTCAACCGGCGGCCCGTGAGGGGCCACTGGCTCCGCGGTCGACGGAGGCTGAGATTGCGCCGATGATCGAGCCAGTCATGGGGCACCGCCCGACCGCCGGATGAGCGAGCCGCGTCACGTCGTCGCCGTGGTCGCCCTCGTGAGGAACGAGCGGGGCGAGATCCTGCTCGTGGACGGTGGGCGCCACGGGTGGGAGCTCCCGGGTGGGCAGGTCGAGGAGGGGGAATCGATCCTCGACGCGCTGGTGCGCGAGGTGCGCGAGGAGACCGGAGTACAAGTCGCCGTCGAGCGACTGGCGGCGATCTATTCCAACCGCACCGCGCCCGCCCGGGTCATCCACGCCTTCCTCTGCCGGCCAACCGGCGGGAGTCCGACGCCGAGCGAGGAGACGCGGGCGGTGGAATGGGTGCCGCGCGAGGCGGTGCTCGCGCGGCTGACGCGTCCCGCGACGATCGACCGGGCGCGCGAGCTCCTCGACTTCGACGGCACCGTGATCTACCGCGCGTACGAGGGCGATCCCTACCGGCCGGGACGCCGCGAGCGGATCTGACCCCTCGAGGACGGGGTAGAATAGTAGCAGTCCGCAAAAAGTTGCGAACCTCACTCGCGTGCTCACGACCGGCGCCGGAGGCGTCCATCCCGAATGCCTCCCGACAAGGCATCCGGCTTGCTTTCCTGGTGGACGTGCCGTTCCAACTCGTTCCCATTCTGGTCGCGATTCAGCACGAGCTGCACATCGCGCTCACCATCGGTCGCCTAACGGCGACGCTCGACGCGGCACTCGTCGCGTACGGCGCCTACTGGCGCGAGCATGGCTGCTCGCGCTCGGAGACGCGCGCGCTGCTGCTCGAGCTGCTGTCGACGACGGGATCGCGCTCGTCCGCGGCGCGGAACGGCCACGAGCTGGGCGCCCAGGATGTCTACGCCGACATCATCGGCGCCGCGCTGCGCCCGTTCGAGCACGATCGCTGGAGTCCGCCGATGCGCGGGATCGTGCTCGCGCTCTGAGCGCCGCGCGGTAACTTTCGGCATGCCTGAAAGTCTCGCCGAGATCACCGCGAAGCTCGTCGCCGAGCTGCACGCCGCATTCGATCAGAACGACCCGAGCCCGCGCCTCGACGACGCGCTCTGCTCGTACGTCGCCTACTGGCGTCGCATGGGCGCGTCCTCGACGAGCATCGTCGAGTTCACGCAGCGGCTGATCGACCGCTCGCGCGACCCGAAGACGCCGTTGGACACGGACTCGGCGCGCGAGTCGGACGCGATCGTCGCGGAGCTGCTGGCACGCTGCTTCACGCTGGCGAGCGAGCCGCGGCGCTAGCGCGCTATTCGGGCTGGACAGGTCAGGCCGCGCCCCGCACATTCGCAGTCCCTCCATCCACGAGCATCATCATGCGTGTCACTCTCCTTGCCGCGACCGCGGCCCTGCTGGCAGCC
Organism: Gemmatimonadaceae bacterium; assembly: GCA_013361745.1. Taxonomy (GTDB): domain Bacteria; phylum Gemmatimonadota; class Gemmatimonadetes; order Gemmatimonadales; family Gemmatimonadaceae; genus JABFXC01. The sequence goes on from JABFXM010000375.1 coordinate 2,064, forward strand.
GTCGCGCTGGCGCAGCAGCCGGCCCCGGCCGCCGCGCCGCAGGCACCCGTCGCGAACCCGGTCGCGACGGCGTTCCGGGACAATGCGCAGCGGGTGGCGAAGAATCTCGTCGCCGCGGCCGAAGCCGTCCCCGCGGACAAGTACGCCTACAAGCCCACGCCGGCGCAGATGAGCTTCGGCCAGATCATGGTGCACCTCGCGGAGGGCAACGATTTCCTCTGCGGCACGATCGGCGGACAGAAGGCGCCGCAGCGGGCGAAGATCGCGCCGACGGCGAGCAAGGACTCGCTCGTCGCGCGGCTCAAGGAGACTTTCGCGTTCTGCGACCAGGCGCTCGCCAGCCTCGACGACTCCAAGCTTGGCGAGCAGCTGCCCGCGTTCGGCGGGCGGACGATGACGCGCGCCGCGCTCATGACGATCACGACCGGCGACTGGGCCGACCACTACAGCCAGGTCGCGAACTACATGCGACTGAACGGCCTCCTCCCGCCGACGGCGCGGCGGACCGGAACCTGAGTCGCGTCGCGGGTCGCTAGCGCGCACCGCAGACCTTCCAGACACGAACCGCCCGGCGGGGAGAAGCGATCCTCGCCGGGCGGTCTTCGTTCCGGCCGGTCGCCCGTCAGGGAGTGACCGGCTTCTTCTTCTTGTCGACGTTGTTGCCGATCACGCCGCCGAGGACCCCGCCGGCGGCGGCGCCGATGATCCCGCCCTTGACCTTGTCCCT
>JABFXM010000066.1 GCA_013361745.1 Gemmatimonadaceae bacterium
TGCACGTTCTCGTTGACCTTCATCGTGCCGAACATCAGGGTCGGCGGCTTCAGCCCCCACTCCGTCATGCGGAGCTTCGTCGTGCCCGTCACGCGCAGCTGCCCTTCGCCCGCGGGCTTCGCGGTGGCGTCGATGACGACCGGCTTCTCCACCCCACCCATCACGAGCGTCCCGCGGAGCTGGCCCTTGATCTGGCCATCGGTGGTCGCCATGTCGTACGAGCCAAGGCGGAACTGGATCGTCGGGTTGTCACTCGCCTTGAGCGCCTTGCGCATGTGCTCGTTCATCGTGCCGTTCTTGCAATCCAGCTTGTCCGTCGGGAAGTCCGCGACGACGGTCTGCACGGCCTTCTGGCCGAGCATCAGCGCGGCGATCGACTGCGGCGCCTCGGTCTCGATCTTCGCGGTGAACTGGGTCGTGCTGCAGTTGAAGGCACGGACGGTCGACGTGCCATCGACCCAGAGCTTGCTCTCAGGCTGCAGCTTCATCTCCTTGGCCGGCCCGAGCGGCGTCGCGGCCAGGAGGGCGCTCGCCGTGAGGCAGACGCTGATTGTGCGGTACATCGTCGCGGTTCCCATATGATCTCCCGTTGTGAGCTCTCTTCGCTCGAGTCGCGTATGTCGCGCGGCTCGCATTGAACATCGGCCTTCCGGGGATCGTGAACCGTCGGGGAGTGGAGGATTTTCACCTCACCCGCTCCTCACCCGAGGGTCAGGGTTCGCCCGACGGCCCGCTCGCGAGCGTGTCGGGCATTCGCGCGGTGCACGCCGCGCGCGGGTGCCGGTATTCGTCGAGGGTCAGCACGGCGCGCCCGACGAGGGGCATCGTGCTCTCGATCCGCAGGGGGAGGCGGCAGGCGTCGTCGCTCAGATCGAACAGGATCGTGCCGCCGCCGCGGTAATGGCGCGCATCCTTCACGCGCATCTCGACGCGGATCGAGCGGAAGCGCCCGGCCCCGACGACGACGGTGTCGCGCGAGACCAGCCGCACGATCACGGGATTGCGATCGGCGTCGAAGTGACGGTCGAAGGAGAGCGTGCCCTCGGGGAGCGTGAGGCCGCGGAGGAAGTAGATGAACGAGAGCTCGTCGAGCGGCGCGTCGCTCGGGCTCGTGCCGTTGTCACCGTCGGCGTCGCGCCACTTTCCCGTGGCGGGATCGATCGATACGTCCTCGTCGTGCCGCGACAGCGGGTGACGCTCGTGCTTGACGTAGCGCACCGCCGCGTTGCGGTCGGCGTCGAACCAGGACGTCGTGCGGTCCTCCGCGGTGACGAAGCCGACCCGCGCGTGGAAATCGAAGTGCATCACCCAGATGCCGGACTCCCCCGGCGACCCGTCACGCTCCACCCACATCCGCGCCCCACCGAGTGATCCGACGCGGGCGGCCCGGGCGCGGAATGACAGACTCTCGCCCGCGAACGCCGGGACGGCGGCCTCGGGAGCGCTCGGCTGGCTCGCGAGCGGCGACGCCGCGACGGCGAGGAGCAGGGCGACGAGGGTCGGATGGATGGTCATGGGGGCATGATCGACAGCCCCGCCCCCCACCACAGTCGGGCGTTGCCGCACATGCCGTCAGGGAATGGCGGCACCCCATGCGCGCGCAGTACCGTTACACATGGTCCCGGACCCCATCGATCGGCTGCGCCGCCAGCTCGCCTTTCTCGTCGAGGTGGACCGGCTCAAGCTCGTACTTCGTCGCGTGCCCGTGATGGACGCGTCGCGGCTCGAGAACAGCGCCGAGCACTCGTGGCATCTCGCCGTCGCGGCGCTCGTGATGGCGGACCACGCGGGCCCGGAGGTCGACGTGAATCGCGTCCTGCGCATGGTCGTCGTGCACGATCTCGTCGAGATCGACGCCGGCGACACCTTCGCCTACGACACCGCGGCGAACGTCGGGCGCGTCGAGCGCGAGATCCTCGCCGCCGAGCGGCTGTTCGGAATCCTGCCCGCGGCGGAGGGCGAGGAGCTTCGCGCGCTCTGGGACGAGTTCGAGGCGGGAGCGACGGCGACTGCGCGCTTCGCGATCGCGCTCGACCGGCTGCTCCCGCTGCTCGTGAACGACCGCGCGAACGGGGGGAGCTGGCGCGAGCACGGCGTGTCGCGCTCGCAGGTGCTCGCGCGCATGCGCCCGATCGAGGGCGCGATCCCCGCGTTCTGGCCGCTCGTGCTGGAGATCGTCGAGCGGAACTGTGAGCGCGGTCACATCAAGGTGGAGGCGCTGTAGACCGGATGCGAATACTCCTCGTCGAGGACGACACGAGCCTCGCGGCGGTGCTCCGCTCGGGGTTCGCCGAGCACGGACACGAGTTGGTGCACGCGGCGACCGCGAGCGAGGGCCGAGAGCGCGCGGTGCTCGGCCGCTATGACGTGATCATCCTCGACGTCATGCTCCCGGGCGGGTCGGGGTTCGATCTCTGCCGCGAGCTGCGGGCGCGTGACATCGGGACGCCGGTGCTGATGCTCACCGCGCGCGACAGCGTGGACGACCGCGTGGCGGGGCTGGACGCGGGCGCGGACGACTATCTGCCCAAGCCCTTCGCATTCCGCGAGCTGCTCGCGCGCGTGCGGGCGCTGGCGCGGCGCCCGCCGACGCCGCTGCCGCGGCAGGTGCGCGTCGCCGACCTCGAGGTCGAGCTCTCGTCGCGGCGCGTCAAGCGCGGCGGCAAGGCGATCGAGCTCACCGCGTAGGAGGTCGCGCTGCTCGAGTGCTTCGTGCTGCTTCGCGGCGCGGTGGTCGGCCGGGCGACGAGCACCGCGCACGTCTGGGCCGAGAACCACG
>JABFXM010000477.1 GCA_013361745.1 Gemmatimonadaceae bacterium
GAGGGTCTCCGGCGCGCGTTAGGCGCCGGCGACCTGATCATGCTCGCGATCGGCGCGGTGATCGGCGCCGGCATCTTCGGCTCGATCGGATCCGCGGCCGCGGGGCAGCTCGGTCCCAACGGCGAGGTGGTCCGCGTCGGCGCCGGTCCGGCGCTGGTGATCTCGTTCCTGCTGCTCGGCGTCTGCTGCGCGCTGGCGGGGCTCTGCTACGCGGAGCTCGCGTCGATGATCCCACAGGCGGGGAGCGCGTACGCGTACTCGTACGCGACGCTCGGCGAGGCGGTGGCGTGGATCATCGGCTGGGACTTGATCCTCGAGTACGCGGTGGGCAACGTCGCTGTCGCGATCTCGTGGGGCGACTACCTGAAATCGCTCTTCGCCGGCTGGGTGACCTTCCCGCCGTGGCTGACGACGGGCTACCGAACGGCGCTGCTGAGCAACGATCCGGCGGTGCACGGACTGCTCGACAGCGCGCCGCACGTCGCGGGGATCCCGATCCTCGTCAACATCCCCGCCTTCGCCATCGTCGCGTTCATCACCTGGCTGCTGCTGCACGGCGTGCGCGAGAGTGCACGGGCGAACAACATCATGGTCGCGGTGAAGCTGGTGGTCCTCGCGTTGTTCATCGTCATGGGGGCGACGCACATCACCACCGCGAACTACCATCCCTTCGCGCCGAACGGCTTCACGGGGATCCATCAGGGTGCCGCGATCGTGTTCTTCGCCTACATAGGCTTCGACGCGATCTCGACGGCGGCGGAGGAGACGAAGAACCCGCAGCGCAACCTGCCGATCGGCATCCTCGGCGGGCTCGCGATCTGCACGGTCATCTACGTGATCGTCGGCGCGGTGCTCACCGGGATGGTGCCGTACGGTGAGCTCGGCCGCGCGGCCGATCCGCTCGCGTACGCGCTCAACGCGACCGGGCTCACGAGCATCGCGAAGATCGTGGCCCTCGGCGCCATCTTCTCGATGGCGGCGGTGCTGCTCGTCTTCCAGTACGGGCAGCCGCGCATCTTCTTCGCGATGGCGCGCGACGGCCTGCTGCCGAAGTGGGCGGCGCGCGTCCACCCGAAGCACCGCGTGCCGTACGCGACGACGCTGCTCACGGGCGGGGTGGTCGCCTTCTGGGCGCTGATCGGCGACGCGGCGGAGACGTACGACCTGACGAACATCGGGACGCTCTTCGCGTTCATGCTCGTCTGCATCGGCGTGATGGTGCTCCGCCACACCGATCGCGAGCGCCCGCGTCCCTTCCGTGTCCCCTTCGTGTACGTCGTGGCGCCCGCTGGGGCGATCCTCTGTCTCGTCGTGATGCGCGGGCTGCCGAGGCTCGCGTGGGAGCGCTTCGGCTGGTGGCTGCTCATCGGCATCGCGCTCTACGCCGTGTACGGCTACCGCCACTCGACGCTGCGCCGTGGCACCGGTCCGGTCGTGGTCGAGCCTCCCGCGCCGATCGAGAAGGAGTAGGGCGACGATGTGGAGCTTCCTCAAGCGCCGGACGCAGTCGCAGTGGATCGTCGTCGCGGTGATCCTCGGCATCGTCATCGGCGCGCTCTGGCCGACGGTCGGGATCGCGCTGAATCCGCTGTCGAACATCTTCCTGCGGATGATCAAGTCGCTCGTCGTGCCGCTGATCTTCGGCACGCTCGTGGTGGGGATCGCGGGGCACGGCGACGACATGAAGCAGGTCGGCAAGCTGGCGCTGCGCTCGATCATCTACTTCGAGATCGCGACGACGCTGGCGCTGGTCATCGGTCTGACGGCGGTGAACCTTGCGAAGCCGGGAGTCGGCGTCTCGCTCGCGGCGGCCGACACGACGCAGGCGGCGCAGTTCACGAAGACGCACGTCACGATGGCGGGGGTGCTCGAGCACACGGTGCCGGCGAGCTTCGCCGAGGCGTGGGTCAACAACGAGGTGCTGCAGGTCGTCTTCTTCTCGATCATCTTCGCCGTCGCGCTGGCGCGGGTGAAGGGGAAGCCGAAGGAGACGATGCTCGCCTTCTGCGAATCGCTCTCCGAGGTGATGTTCAAGTTCGTCGCGGTCGTGATGGGCTTCGCGCCGGTCGGCATCGGCGCGGCGATCGCGGTGACGGTGGGGAAGAGCGGGATCGGGGTCCTCTTCAACCTCGCGAAGCTGGTGGGGACGCTCTACGTCGCGCTGATCGCGTTCGCGCTGCTCGTGCTGCTGCCCATCGCGCTGATCATGAAGGTGCCGCTGCGGCGCTTCGTCAACGCGGTGAAGGAGCCGTGGCTGATCGCCTTCACCACCGCGTCGTCCGAGGCGGCGCTGCCGCGCGCGATGCAGGCGATGGAAGCGATCGGCGTCCCCAAGCGCATCGTCGCCTTCGTGATGCCGACGGGGTATTCCTTCAACCTCGACGGGAGCACGCTCTATCTCGCCGTGGCGTCGATCTTCGCGGCGCAGGCCGCCGGGATCGACATGCCGCTCGGCCAGCAGCTCTTCATGATGCTGGTCCTGATGCTGACGTCGAAGGGGGTCGCCGCGGTGCCACGCGCGTCGCTCGTGATCCTCGCGGGCGCGCTGACGCAGTTCAAGCTGCCGATCGAGGCCATCGCGGTGATCCTCGGCGTCGACGCGATCATGGACATGGCCCGCACCTCGCTGAACGTGCTCGGCAATTGCCTGGCGACGGTGGTGATGGCGCGCTGGGAGGGCGTCCTCGGGGCGGACGTGGAGCACTCGATCGAGCGGCGGGGGGAGCTGCAGGGGGTCTGAGGGGACGGGCCGCCGGTTGCGCAGGAGTCCGATGC
>JABFXM010000042.1 GCA_013361745.1 Gemmatimonadaceae bacterium
GGTTATCGCTTCGCCCGACGGCACGATGGCGTGGGCGGCGACCGAGGGCGGCTCGGTCGAAATCATCAACCGTTTGGCAGGGGCGGGTGGGCGATGGGGCAGCGCGGCTCGAGCCGCGCTGCCCCATCGCCGTGAAAACCCTTAGTTTTCGGCGACCGGCCCCGCGCTCCGCGGCACCGCCGGCTCGAGACCACCGGTCGCCACACCATGCCCGTTCGCCGCGCCACAGAGTTCGACGCCGCCGCCATCTGCGCGCTGATCGATACCTACGTTCCCAGCGGGACGCTCCTTCCCCGCTCGCTCGACTTCGTCACGATGCGCTGCCACGAGTTCATCGTCGCCACCGACGAGGAGGACCGCGTCATCGGCTGCGTCCATCTCGACGAGTACTCGCCGAGCATCGCCGAGCTGCGCTCGCTCGCCGTCGCCCCCTCGGCGCAGGGGCTGGGACTCGGCCGCGATCTCGTGCAGGCGACGATCGAGCTCGCCACGAAGCGCGAGTACAGCATCCTCTTCGCGGTGAGCAACGACGAGGCGTTCTTCGCGCGCTTCGGCTTCGCGCGGATGGACATCCCCGAGCTGGATCGCGAGCGCAGCGAGGTCAGTCGCTACAAGGGCGTCTTCGCGAAGGAGCTCGGCGCGCCGGCGGCGCGCTAGCGCCGGCTCACAGCTCGAGCAGCTCGTCCACCTTCTTCCCGATCACGCGTCCCACCGCCCAGCGCGTGATCGGCCCGGTCGCGAAGCGCAGCCACTTCGGTCCCGGCAGGTACCCGCTCGACATCGCCTGCACCTTCGCGACCGCGGAGTCGCGGAGGATGCGCCGCTGTGCGACGTCCGCATCCTTCATGTCGACGTTGCTGTAGTCGACCCGGTTGACGTAGAGGTCCGTCCCGTCCGGCCCGCGCTCGGGCGGATAGCCCTCCTCGACGCCCAGGATCTTCGGCAGCAGCGCGTACGCCTTCTGCCGCCCGAGCCGGAAGTCGAATTCGCGCCACTCGCGGTTGAAGAATCCGCCGAAGCTCATCAGCCGGTCGCCCGCCGTCTGTCCGGGGTCGGCGTAGATGACGTCGATGTCCAGCTCGTCCTTCCTGTCGAGCCCCGCGATGCTGTTGAGGACGAAGATCATCGTCGTCAGCATCGCCGTGCGCTGTGGGCCGAGCCCCTCGATCACCGGCGCGTGCCTGCGCGCCGTGCGGTCGAGCGACTGCTGCAGGTAGTCCGCGGGATAACGCCCCGGGAAGAGCTCCTGCTTCTTCGCGACGATCGACGCCGCGCTCTGTCGCAGCTCGGTGGCGAACGCCTCCGGATCGGCGACGGTGTTCGACTCGACCATCGCGCGCAGCCGCGCGAGCAGGTCGTCGCGCCAGGTGATCTCCTGGTTCACGCGCCGGGCGCGCAGCCAGTCGTTCGCGGTCGCCTCTCCCTCCACGATCGACGCGAGCCGTGCCGCGGTGGCGAGCAGCGAGCTCTCGCTGGTGAAGTTCATCGCCGCCGAGCGATTGAGGTTCGCGTCGACGAGGAGGAACTTGCGGCCGTCGTCGATCTCGCCCCCGTCGGCGGCGAGGGAGAGCTGCACCGCCTCCTTGATCGGCTCGTTGTTGAACACGCCGCCGTCCACGTAGCAGAACTGTCCCGGGAAGGGATCTGTCGTGCAGTTCGGCCACGCTTCCTTCGCCGCGTCGACCATCGAGGGCGGGAAGGCGAGCGGAAAGCTCCCCGACGCGACCGCCGCGTTCCTGATCGCCCGCCACTGCGCGAGGTCGCGCGCCTGCGCGTCGTCGAGGGTGAAGCGCCGGCGCTCGGCGAAGAAGGTCGAGGTGAATGCCTCGCCGCGGCTCAGCCGGTCGGGGATCGCGTAGTCCACCCCGCACATGTTCGAGAGGGTGAAGCTGAGCCGGAGCGTGTCGGGGGCGAAGCGGGCGCGCGTCGCCGTGCCCAGGGGCCGCGCGAGGAGGAAGTCGTCGGCGATCCCCTCGACCGGTCGCTTCGAGAGGAAGGCGTTCCCCGGCATGTCCTTCGTGAGCCCGCGGATGTCGATCCGGTCGACCCACGCGTCGTGAAGCAGGGCGCGGTCGGCGAAGTCGTTCATCACCGCGCGACCGACGAGCGCCGCGGTCATCGAGCCGGCGGAGGCGCCGGTGATCACGTCGAGGATGCATGGCGTGCCACGCCCCGCGAGCAGGTCGAGGACGTAGAGGACCTCGGCGAGCACCCCGGCCTCGAAGCTGCCTAACGATACGGCGCCCGAGAGGATGAGCGCGAGCCTGTCCGGTGTACCCCGGCGTTCCCCCGGCGCCGGCTCATGGGCCGTGGAGCCGTCCCGCTCGCCACTCGGCATCGGCTTCTCCCCTGTAACGTTAGGCGGCAAAGTTGTGGCCGGCGCGGCCAGCCGGCAAGGGAGCGGCCGCGAATCGACGGGCACGCTCTGGCGCGGCGGCGGTCGGCGCCGCAGAATCCCTCTCGACTCCCACCACGCCCATGCATCCGATCACACGCCCGCTTCTCGCCGCCCTCGCCGTCTCCCTCCTCGCCGTCGCCTGCGAATCCCGCCCCGCGAACGGCTCGGCCTCCGCCGCCACCGGCCGCCCCGCCAACGCCCCCGCCTTCGCCTCGTCCGGCAGCGTTCCCGACGAGGGGACGGTTCAGCCGGTGGCGCAGTCGCCGAAGAAGCCGCTCCGCATCGCGGTGCTCGGCCTCGAGAGCAGCCCCTTCTGGATCCCCGTGAAGGCGGGGGTCGACCGCGCGCGGAAGGAGCTCGCCTCCCACAACACCACCGTCGACTGGATCGTCCCCGGCGAGCAGCACACCGCCGACGTCTTCGGGCGCGCGATCGACGCCGCCGTCACCCGGCAGTACGACGCGATCGCGACGATTGCCGGGGACGCCGGCGTCGCCGCCTACATCGATCGCGCGGTGAAGGCGGGGATCCCGGTCGCGACCTTCAACTCGGAGACCGACACCCCGAACGAGCGGCTCTTCTTCGTCGGCGCCGACAGCTACAAGCAGGGCCAGGCGGCGGGCGACATCATGTGCCGCGCCGTCGGCTCGAAGGGGAAAGTCGGCATCATCACCGGCTTCTTCGCCGTCGAGGCGCACCAGGCGCGCGTCAACGGCTTCGAGGACACCCTGAAGAAGGAATGCCCGGGCGTCGTCGTCGTCGGCCGCGTCGAGAACCAGGACAAGGGCGACATCGCGTATCAGGAGGCGGAGGACTTCATGACCGCGCACCCGGACCTCTCCGGGATCATCGCGATCGCGGGCTCACCCTTCGGCGCCGCGCGCGCCGTCGAGGAGGCGGGAAAAAAGGGTAAGATCCACGTCGTCACCTTCGACGCGGTGGACGAGACCCTCGACTTCGTCGAGAAGGGCGTCACCGACGCGTCGATCGGCCAGGACCCCGACGCGCAGGGGCACGACCCGGTGATCCGGCTCTACAACTACCTCGTCGCCGGCCAGATGCCACCGTACGGCCGCCTGATCACGAGGGCCGAGGTGATGACGAAGGAGAACGTCTCGCGCTTCCGCGCCCCGCGGCAGTGATCGCCGCTCGCCGCCGTTAGGCAGCACGCCGTGAGCACGACATGGGAGGAGCGCTGGCACCCGCTGCGCGAGGAGTGGGTGATGGTCGCCGCGCACCGGCAGACGCGTCCCTGGACCGGCCAGACCGTGGCGCCGGCGGAGCAGCAGCCGCCGCGCTACGAGTCCGGCTGCTACCTCTGTCCGGGGAACGTGCGCATCAGCGGCGCGGTGAACCCGCGCTATGAGGGCGTCTTCGTCTTCGACAACGATCATCCCGCCGTCGGCCCCGAGGCGCCGCTCGAGCCGGAGACGCCGCCCGCGCCCTACCGTGTCCGCCGCGCCGACGGCGTCGCGCGGGTGATCTGCTACTCGCCGCGCCACGACCTCACCCTGGCGCAGATGTCCGTCGGCGACATCGCCCTCGTCGCCGATGCGTGGCGCCGGCAGATGCGCGACCTCGGGGCGCGCGCCGAGGTCGCGCAGGTGCTGATCTTCGAGAACAAGGGCGAGGTCGTCGGCGTCTCCAATCCGCATCCGCACGGACAGATCTACGCGACGAACTTCACCTGGAAGACCTTCGACGCCGAGCACGAGGCGCAGCGGCGTCACGCGCGTGACACGGGGCGCCCGCTCTTCGAAGACATCATCGCCGCCGAGCGGAAGGACGGACGACGCGTGCTGTACGAGGACGAGCACACCATCGCCTTCGTGCCCTGGTTCGCGCGCTACGCCTACGAGGTGTACATCGCGCCGAAGCGCCGAGTGCCGCACGTCTCCGCGCTCACGGACACAGAGTGCGAGTCGCTCGCCCGCGCGCTGAAGGATGCGACCGTCCGCTACGACAATCTCTGGCGGATGTCCTTCCCGTACGTGATGACGCTGCACCAGGCGCCGACCGACGGGAGCGAGGTGCGCGACTTCCATTTCTTCATCGGCTTCCTTCCGCCGCTCCGCCGGCCGAACATGCTGAAGCATCTCGCCGGCCCGGAGATCGGCGCGGGCAACTTCCTCAGCGACACCTCCCCCGAGGACAAGGCCGCCGAGCTGCGCGCGCAGTCCACCGTGCACTACCTGGGGGACGCGTCGTGACGCGCGGCGCGGCGTTGCGCGCCGACGACCCCCCCGACGTCGCACCCTTCGTCGCGGCCGTGGAGGGGCAGGCCGACTTCTTCGAGCGTGACACGCCGATCGTCCTCGCCCGCGCGCCCGGGCGGCTCGACGTCATGGGCGGGATCGCCGACTATTCCGGCTCGCTCGTGCTCGAGCTCCCCCTCGCCGTCGCCACCCTCGCCGCGGCGCAGCTCGCGAGCGACGGCCGCCTCACCGTGCGCACCCTCGCCCTCCCCGCGGACGACGCGGCGAGCGAGGTGACCGTCGCGCTCGACGCGCTCGCCCCCGGCGGCGCGCCCCTCGACTACGAGGCCGCGCGCGCCCTCCTCGCCCGCGATCCACGGCGGCGGTGGGCGGCGTACGCGTTAGGCGCGCTCGTCGTGCTCGCGCGCGAACGCTCGCTGCGCCTCACGCGTGGCGTGCGGCTCCTTCTCGACTCGAGCGTGCCGTCGTCGAAGGGTGTCAGCTCCTCCGCCGCGCTCGAGGTCGCGTCGATGCAGGCGCTCGCCGCGGCGCACGGCATCGCGCTCGAGGGACGCGAGCTCGCGCTCCTCTGCCAGATGGTCGAGAACCAGGTCGTCGGCGCGCCATGCGGGGTGATGGACCAGATGACCGCGGCCTGCGGTGAGCGTGATCGCCTGCTCGCCCTCCGCTGCCAGCCCGCAGAGCTCGAGGGGCCGGTCGCGATCCCGTCCGGGCTCGAGCTGTGGGGAATCGACTCGGGGATCCGCCACGAGGTCGGCGGCGCCGATTATGGCGCCGTTCGCGTCGGCGCGTTCATGGGCTATCGCATCATCGCCGATATCGCGGGGCTCACCGTCATGCAGATATCCGAGGGTCGCGTGCGCATCGACGACCCGCGCTGGCACGGCTATCTCGCGAACGTGACGCCCGACGAGTGGGAGCGCGAGCTGCGCGATCGGGTCCCGCCGACGATGAGCGGCGCCGATTTCCTCGCGCGCTACGCCGGAACGACGGATCCTGTCACGCGCGTCGACCCGTCGCGCACGTACGCGGTGCGCGCGCCGACCGCGCATCCGATTCACGAGCATCATCGCGTCCGGCGCTTTCGTACGCTGCTCGAGGGTAGTGCCCGCGCCGAGTCGGAGCGGACGGAGCTCGGTGCGCTGATGCTCCGATCGCACGAGAGCTACGGCGCGTGCGGACTGGGCTCGAGCGGCACCGATCGCCTCGTGGAGCTCGCGCGCGGCGTCGGCGTGCCGGCGGGCATCTACGGCGCGAAGATCACCGGCGGCGGGAGCGGCGGTGTCGTCGCCGTGCTCGCGCGCACGGGGTCGCGCGACATCGTCGAGCGCATCGCGCGCGAGTATGCTCGCGAGACCGGACGCTCCACGGCCGTGCTCGGTGGATCGTCGAGCGGCGCGGCACGCGTCGGGGCGCGGACGATCCGGTGACCGGCACCCTCGCGAGCGCGCCACGGGCGCCGTAGCTTCCTTCCCCTGCTCGGATCGCCACAGCGTCACCCGGAGGAGCCGGTGCACCCCACGCGCAGGAACGGCAAGATCTGCTACCTCGAGATCCCGACCGCGGACATCGCGCGATCGGTGCGCTTCTACGAGGCCGTCTTCGGCTGGAAGACGCGCAAGCGCGGTGACGGTGCCACCGCCTTCGACGACGCGGTCGGTGAAGTCAGCGGGTCCTGGGTGAACGGCCGCCCGTCGTCGCCGGCGCCGGGGCTGCTCCTCTACATCATGGTGGACAGCGCCGACGCGACCGTCGCCCTCATCATCGCGCACGGCGGGCGCATCGTGCAGCCCATCGGCGCCGACTTCCCCGAGATCACCGCGCGCTTCGCCGATCCCGACGGCAACGTGCTGGGCATCTACCAGGAGCCGACGCCCGCCGGTGGACGACGCTCGGCGCCGATGATACTCCCCTGATCACGATCAGAACTCGCTCATCGAGTTCGAGAAGCGCGGATTCACGACGTTGTTGAACACCGAGCCGAAGGTGTAGTTCAGTCCCGCGAAGACGAATGCGTTGTAGGGGCTCGCGAGCTGCGACCGGCGCAGCAGCACCTCGTCGCGCGTCAGGCTCCCCTTCGCGAGGTAGATCTGGTCGTGCATCACGCTGTAGTTGCCGAAGACATTCAGGTTCAGCCCCTTGAACAGGCGAACCTCGGCGTCGAGGAAGTACGTCAGCCGGCTCTGCGCGATGTTGTCGAGGTAGTGGTAGCCGTTGACGTCGAGCTCCAGCGAGCCCCACTTCTGCTTCTGCGAGAGCGTGAGGCTCAGTCCCTCGAAGGGGCGGGTCTCCGACGTCTTGAAGTAGATCGTCGTGTCGTTGTAGAGCAGATGCTTGCTCCCGACGCGGTACTGCAGCACGAGGGCGCGTCGGGTCGCCTCGGAGTACGGGTAGAAGTTGAACTCGACCGCCGGGGCGACGGTCGCCACGAGATGCTCGTTGAGGAAGGTCGACGATGCCGCGCTCGCCGTCAGCCCCGCGGCCCAGCGCTTCCGGATCGTCTTCACCTGCTGCATCGCGCCACCGTAATCGCGACGCACGCTCGTCACGCGATCGGGGCCGATGGTGAACGCCTGCCCGTTGTAGTTCTCGCTCAGCCGGAAGTTGGTCTTCCACTGCTCGGTGAGGCGGTTCGCGTTGATGAACCCGTAGACGTAGTCGCTGCGGAAGTTGCGCTCGCGCGACGCGTTGAGGTTGGCGCCGACGCGGAAGACCCACGCCTTCCACGGATCGCGCGTCGTCGCCTTCTTCGCCGTATCCGTCGATGCGGCGACGGCGAGCGTCGCGCGCGCCGCGTCGGGAGTGCGCGCGAGATAGCGCGCCAGCCCGAGCTTGATCGTCCGCGACAGGATCTGCCGCGACTCGTCCTCGGTCGCGCCCTGCGGCGTCGTCACCGACACGGTGTCGTCGACGCCGGCGAAGCGATGTTGCCCGTAGAACGCGAGGGTGAAGAGCCGCCCGCCACCGCCCGTCGCCTGCCGCGTGATCAGCACGTGCACGTCCGCCGCGCTTCGCTCGCGGACGTGGTCGACGAAGGTGATGTCGGTGCGGTAGAAGTCCGGATCGCAGTAGAAGTCGCTGCAGTCGAGGTACATGCTGAAAGCGCGCGTACCCTGCGCACCGAGCCGCGTGCTGGTGACGAGAGTCGCGCAGAGGAGCACGAGCAGGAGCGCGCGCGTCGAGGCGCGACATGGAGCGGGACTGTGCATCGTTGACTCGGGGGTCGTCGTTAGGCGCCTAAGTTGGCCGTCGCCGGCGTCGGCACGCAAGGCCGCCGCCGCGGGCTCCGCGCTCGACTTGCGCGTGCGCCCTTCCGGTCGGCGCGCCCGTCGTGCATCGTGAAAGTCCATGCGCCGCCTCTTCCTCCTCGCGCTCGCGCTGGTCGTCGTCGCCTCCTGCGCCCGACAGACCGCGACGCCGCCCGCCGCGCGGCTGACGCTCGACGAGGTCTCGCGCCTTCGCCGGACGCGCGACTACTTCACCCTGCGCGACCGCCTCGCCCTCACCGGCGACACGACCAGCACGGCCGGGCTCTACGCGCGCGGCATCGTCGAGCACGCGATGAACCGGCCCGCCGAGTCGAACGCGATGCTCGCGCGGCTGCGGCGCGCGCCCGGCGTGAGCGACTCGCTTCTCGCCGACGCGTGGGAGCTGACGATGGCCAACGATCTCCGCCTCGGCGCCTACGCCCACGGCGCGGCGGTCGCCGACAGCCTGCTCGCCGGCCGCTGGGTCCTCGATTCGCTGCGCGAGCTCGACGCGCGCAACACCCAGCGCATCTTCCACGCGCTCGTCGGCGTTCCGGCGACGACGATGGTCGCGACGGGCGCGAGCCACGTCGTCCTCGAGAACGGCGACCTCCCGGTCGTCGTGAACGACTCGGCGCGCGCCTACGCCTTCGACACCGGCGCGAACCTCTCGGTGCTCGTGCGCTCCGAGGCGACCGCGCTCGGGCTGCGCGTCATCCCCGCCGGGCTCGACGTCGGCTCCTCGACGTCGAAGCGCGTCACCGCCGATCTCGCCGTCGCCGACCGCGTGCGCATCGGCGCGATGGAGTTCCACGACGTCGTCTTCCTCGTGATGGACGACGCGCTGCTCACCTTCCCGGGTGGCTACCGGATCCGCGGCATCATCGGCTTCCCCGTGATCGAGCTGATGGGCGAGATCCGGCTCGGCGGCAGGCGGACCCTGAGCGTGCCGGCGGCGATCCCCGTGCGCACGCAGGGCAATCTCCTCCTCGACGAGCTCACCCTGCTGACCCCCGCCGAGTGGGAGGGACGCGCGCTGCGCTGCCGCCTCGACACCGGCGCCGGCTCGACGGAGATCTACGAGCCCGTCTACCGCCGCTACCGCGCCGCGATCGACTCGAGCACCACGAGCGCGCAGCGCAAGGTCGGTGGCGCGGGCGGGGTGCAGGTGCTCCCCGTGCGCGTCGTGCCTAACGCGAAGCTCGAGGTGGCGGGGACGGTCGCGACGGTGAAGACCCTCGACGTCGTCACGCAGTCGCTGGTGCGCGACGAGAAGGAGAACTACCTCGACTGCAACCTCGGCCACGACGTCTTCGACCAGTTCGCGGAGATGATCGTGAACTTCCGCGACATGGCGGTCGTGCTCCGCTAGCCGCGATGCTCGCGTCGATCCGCCACGCGCTCGCGGTCGCGACACCGCTGGCCGCGCTGCTCGCGACCGGCTGCAGCCGCCCGCGCGAGATCACCCACGTCTTCGTGATCATCCTCGAGAACAAGGGGATCACGACCACCTTCGACAGCCCCTCGCCGGCGCCCTATCTCGCGGAGACGCTCACGCGCGAGGGCGCCTTTCTTCGCCAGTACCACGGGATCGGCCACTTCAGCCTCGGCAACTACGTCGCGATGATCTCGGGGATCGCGCCGACACGCGAGACGCAGGGCGACTGCGGCCGTTACGAGGACTTCGTGCAGCGGGGCACTACCCCCGACGGCCAGCCGATCGGCCGCGGCTGCATCTATCCCGCCTCGATCCCGACGCTCCCCAACCAGCTCACCCCGCGCGGACTGTCGTGGCGCGCGTACATGGAGGACATGGGCGCAGACCCCGCGCGCGAGCCGGCCAGCTGCGGCCACCCCGTCGTCGGCCAGGCGGATCTCACCGAGGGCGCGACGCGCACCGACCAGTACGCGACGAAGCACAACCCCTTCGTGTACTTCCACGCCATCATCGACTCGGTGGCGTCCTGCCAGGCGAACGTCGTCGCGCTGCCGGCCCTCGCGGCGGACCTTCGCTCGGCGCGTGGCACGCCGAACTTCGTCTTCGTCTCGCCGGGCCTCTGCCACGACGGGCACGACACTCCGTGCACGAACGGCGAGCCGGGCGGGCTCGTCTCCGCCGATCGCTTCCTCCAGCACTGGGTGCCGCTCATCATACAATCGCCGGCGTACCGCGAGGGCGGCCTCCTCATCATCACCTTCGACGAGGCCGAGGGGAGTGATGCGTCCGCCTGCTGCGACGAGCAGCCAGGACCCAACGTCGCGCTCGCGGGAATCACCGGCCCGGGCGGTGGACGCACCGGAGCGGTGCTGCTCTCGCCGTTCATCGCGCCGGCGACGGTCTCCGACGTCGCGTACAACCACTACTCGATGCTGCGCAGCATCGAGGACATCTTCGGGCTGTCGCACCTCGGCTACGCGGGACAGGCTGGACTGGACAGCTTTGGCGACGACGTCTTCGGACGCCGTTAGGCACGCGACGACAGCCCCGGCTCGCTTGCCGGAGCGGGGAGCTGCCTACTGTAGCGGTGAGATCGCGACGAAACGC
>JABFXM010000414.1 GCA_013361745.1 Gemmatimonadaceae bacterium
GCCGCAGGGAGGCCGCGGCGCAGGCGCGCACCGTCGACGAGGTCGTCGTGGACGAGCGTCGCCATGTGCACCATCTCGACGGCGACCGCGGCCGCGACCGGCGGCGGTCCCTGCGCGGTGAGAAAGCAGAGGAGCGGCCGCAGGCGCTTGCCGCCCGCCGCGAGCGCCTCGCCCGCGACCTCCCGCGCGAGGCCCGGCTGCGTCGCAACGGAGCGCGCGAGCCCCGCCTCCACCTCGGCCATGTATCCCGCGAGCCCCGGGGTCGAATGCACCTGCGCGAGGCTCGTCACGCAGCAGCTCCGGTATGGAGCGCGACGATCGAGCCGGCGAGCAGCCTGACCCGCACGTCGGTGAATCCCGCCTCGTGCATCAGCCCGGCCAGGCGCTCGGCGTTCGGGAACCGCTTCACGGATGCCGGCAGATACGTGTAGGCGGCCCCGCCCGGCAGCGCCTTGCCGGCGAGCGGCACGATCCGGTCGAACCAGAGCGAGTAGAACGGCTTGAGGAGCCCGCGCGGCTGCGTGATCTCGAGGATCCCGAGGCGCCCGCCGGGGCGCAGCACCCGCCTGAGCTCGCGCAGCGCCGCCTCCAGATCGGCGACGTTGCGGGCGCCGAAGCCGACCGTCGCCGCATCGAACGTCGCATCGGCGAACGGCAGCGCGAGCATGTCGCCGCGCACCCACTCGAGCTCCGCGGCCGGTGGGCGGCGGCGGGCCTTGCGTCTCGCGCGCAGGAGCATCTCCTCCGAGAAGTCGAGGCCGGTCACCTTCGCCGCGCCCGCCTTCACGTCGGCGAGCGCGAGGTCGCCCGTCCCGCACGCCGCGTCGAGCACGCGGTCGCCGGGTCGGACGACTGACGCCGCGGCGAGACGCCGCCAGCGCACGTCGAGCCCGGCGGTCATCACGCGGTTCATCACGTCGTAGACCGGCGCGATCCGGTCGAACATCGTGCGGATTGCGTCGGGCGCGAGCGTCACCGTTCCGAGCCCCACCGCGGGATCAGCGCGTTCTCGAGCCCGAGCTGGTCGAGGATGCGGGCGACCACGAAGTCGACGAGGTCGTCCACGCTCTCCGCCCCGTGGTAGAAGCCCGGCGCGAGGAAGAGGACGGTGGCGCCGGCGCGGCGCAGCGTCAGCATGTTCTCGAGGTGGATCGCAGAGAGCGGCGTCTCGCGCGGGCAGACGATCAGCTTCCGCTCCTCCTTCAGCGCGACCGATGCGGCGCGGTGGATCAGGTTCTGCATCGCGCCCGATGCGATCGTCCCGAGCGTGCCCATCGAGCACGGGCAGACGACGTAGGCGTCGACCTTCGCCGAGCCGGACGCATAGGGCGCCTTCCAGTCGTTCGGCTCGTAGACGGTGACGTTCTCGCCCGTGCCCTCGGTGAGCCGCGCGAGGGTCTCGTCGCGCGAGAGCCGCGCATCCGCGTACAGCTCGGTCGCGAGCACCTCGATCGCCGCGCCCGAGACGGAGACGCCCACCTCGCAGTCCGACGCGGCGAGCGACCGGAGGAGCCGCCGAGCGTACGGTGCGCCGGACGCGCCGGTGATCCCGAGGAACACGCGCACGCCGTACACACTACGTCGGCGTTACTTCTTCGCGCCCTTGGAGGCCTCGAGGAACGCCGCGAGGCTGTGCAGGCGCTGGTCGCCGAGGCCGCTGAAGGACGGCATCGGGGAGCCGGAGTTGACGCAGGCGGGGCACTTGAGGTGCGCGACCTGGAACGCGACGCCCTTGTTCTTCGCGCCCTCGGCGGTCAGCTCGGGAGCGCCGAGGTTGTGGCCGCCGTCGCCGTTGTAGGTGTGGCAGTTCAGGCAGCCGGACACGGCGAACAGCTTCGCGCCCGCGATCGCCTGCTGGTTGTTCGTGAACCCTTCCTTCTTCGCCCACGTCGGCACGTGCGCGAGCAGCTCGGTGCCGAGCGCCTCCTTCGCCGTCGCGCCCTTGTACGTGAGCACGCCCATCGAGACGATGACGAGCACCGCCGCGACGATCGCCACCGGGCGGCGGAGCAGCCGCCGCTCCGAGCGGATGTCGATGAACGGGATCGCGAGCAGCAGGACGAGCAGGATCGTCGGGATCCCGATCGTCCCGAGGAGGACCGAGTTCGGCCACTTGAAGATCCGCAGGAGATAGAAGAGGAAGTAGAAGTACCAGTCGGGCCGCGGGACGAAGTTGATCGTCCCCGGATCGGCCGGCGCGTCGTAGAGCTTGCCGAGCCAGCCCGTCTCGGTCGTGTGGTGGTTGCCTGGCGTCGTGTACTTCCACACGATCGCGAGCCCGATGATGACGACGACCACGACGAGCGACATGACCGTGTCGTGGAACATCGCGTAGGGGTAGAAAGGCTTGCCGCGCTCCTTGACGTCGGCCTTGTACTGCTGGAAGACACGGCGGCGCTCGACGACGCGGTCGGTGGCCATCAGCGGGACCTCCGGCCGAATCGCGAGAGGCCGACGCGCTTCGTCGGCACCCGGCCGTTCCCGCTCGGGCCGGTGCCCGCGGCTTCCTTCGACCACGGCGGCGAGGTGACGCCGAGACGCACGACGAGATACAGGTGCAGCGCGATCAGCGCGGCGATCGCGCCGGGGATCAGCAGCATGTGGATCGCGTAGAACCGCGACAGCGTGTCGGCGTTGATGTAGGTGCCGCCCTGCAGGAACTGCGCGAGGAACGGCCCGAGGAACGGCGCCGTCCCGTTGATGTTCACGCCGACGATCGTCGCCCAGTAGGACGTCTGGTCCCACGG
>JABFXM010000454.1 GCA_013361745.1 Gemmatimonadaceae bacterium
ATCACCTCGACCGAATGGCGCTGGTCGGGACGCAGCCCGCGGTCCGCGATGAGCAGCTGCGCGAAGGCGGAGATGCTGGCGAGCGGGTTGTTCACCTCGTGCGCGACGCCGCTCACGAGCTGCCCGATGGCGGCCATCTTCTCCGACTGGATGAGCTGCTGCTGCAGCCGCTTCTCCTCCGTCGCGTCGCGGATGACGCAGAGCACCTCGCGGCTGCGCTGGGGGCAGGCGTAGTTCACCGTCATGTAGCGGCGCTCGCCGTCCTTGCGGATGATGACCGTCTCGAACTGGCCGACGTTGCCCGACAGTGCGCGGCGGAACTCGATGATCGCGCGCGGCAGCGCCTCGATCGCGAGGAGCGGACCGAAGAAGCGGCCGATCAGCTCCGAGCGCGAGTACCCGGAGAGCGCCTCGCCCGCGTCGTTCACGGTCGTGAAGCGGCCGAGCGAGTCGAAGGTCATGATCGCGTCGCTCGCCCCCTCGAAGAGGTGACGATATCGCGCTTCGGATCGGGTCAGCTCCTCGACGGCACGTCGCTGTTCGGAGACGTCGCGCAGCATGACGACAGTTCCGATGATCGCCGCTTCGCCCTCGCCGACCCGGAAGGGGCCGGTGGAGTCGGCGACCGTGATGGGCTCGTTGCGCCCGCGGGAGACGCGCGCATCGAAGCGGCGCGCGCGGCCGCCGAGCGACCCGCTGACGTCACTCTCCTCGGCGTCGATGAGGTCGTCGAGGGTGAGTCCCAACAGCTTCTCGGCGGCGCGGCCGAAGAGCGCCGCCGCCGCCGTGTTCGACCTGAAGACCCGTCCGTCGGGCGCGAGCGCGAGCATCGCGTCGGGCGCCTGTGCGCCGAGATCGAGCGCGTCACCCGGGAGCGTCAGCGGCGCGTTGGCGCGTGCGGAACGGAGGAGGTCGAAGGGCTTCATCCAGCCGTGACGCGCGGTCCCGTGTAGCGTGCGACCGGGAACCGCCTGGTCACGGTGTCCTGGCAGATGAGACACGCGGCGAAGAGCCGCATCACGTTCTCGGCGCGCGACGCGACGAGCGCGACGTCGGCATTCGCCTCCTCGCTGCGATTGAGCGCGATGCGCGACAGCTCGAGGTGCTTCTCCTCGTCCGTGCGCGTGTCGCTCTTCTCGCCCGGAAGCTGGCCGTGCTCGCGCCACCACTGCGTCGTCTCGGGCCCGAGGTCGAGATCCGGATTGCCGACGACGGCGGGAAGGATGGTCGCGGAGACGACGCCCCAGATTACCATCTCGATCCCGGCCTGGCTGGCGAAGTGCTCCCAGTAGCCGATCTCGTCGTGCGTCGCGCTCCAGCCGAGCAGGTGGCAGAGGGCGAGCACCGCATCGGGGAAGATCGCGTCAGGCCAGGTCCCGCTCGCACCGCGTCCGAGGTCGTCAGTGACGGCGTGGAGGGTCGCGGCGGTCATCTCGTCGAGCTGCTCCTCGGTGAAGCGGGCGCGGTACGCCTGGAGGTCGCCGTACCTGCGCTCGTGGTCGACCCCGAAGCGGGCGAGCTTGTCGCGCCAGAGCTGATTGTGCGCCTGCTCCTCCTTCAACTGCTCGGCGAGCGCGCCGAGGAAGGTGGAGCTGCGGACGTGATCGACCTTCGCGATGCTCAGGATGAGCGCGCGATTGAAGCCGACGACCGCCGGATAGAGGGAGCAGATGAAAGCGAGGTATCGATCGCGATTGACGCGACGCTCACGAAGGGCGCCGGCGAAGGCGCACTCGTTCATGAGCGCGGCGTACCGGCGCGCGAGGTCGCTGACGGCGTCGCCCGCGCGCTGGCGCGGCTCGGGCCGGAATCTGTAATCGGTTGCGCGAGCCGCGAGGGGCATTCAGGCGTACGAAGAGGCGGCGCGCCCGGCGATGGACCCGCCGTCGGGTACGTGCATGAGGCTCGCGCCGTCGTGAGCAGTTCCTAATAGACTCGCTGCCCGGGGGGTCGGTCACGAAAAAGGGCGCTGCAGTCAGGCGAGATTCGGGGTTTGTGCGGAGACAACGGTGGCCTACCGCACGACTCGCTGGACCGTGCGGCTCTGGCAACAAACATGGCCGGCTCGTTGCGTGGCTCACGCGGAGGGCTGGAGCCAACGAGGGGAACGACAATCTTCACGGATTGCACGGATCGTCGCGGATACGGCAATTGTTCTCTTGGGCGGGCCGCGTTGCGTGCATCGGCCAAAGCCTTATCCGTGAAAACCCGTGTAGATCCGTGTGATTGTCGTTCCCCCGTTATGCCTCACCCCACGACCCGACGGAAACGGGCCCCGATGCCACCCCCCGGCGAGCCGCGAACCGCCCGAGAGCCTCAGCCTCTCGCCGCGACGAGTGCCGCCACTTCTCGCACCTTCGCGTCGATCACCGGCGCCTTCGGGAGGACGTCGCGCACCGCGTCGGTGGTCTTCAGGCCGTTGCCGGTGATGCAGAGGACGATCTCGTCGTCGCGCTCGAAGTGGCCCCTGGCGGCGAGGGCGAGCGCCGATGCGACCGTGACGCCGCCGGCGGTCTCGGTGAAGACACCCGTGGTCTCGGCGAGGATCCGGATCCCCTCGACGAGCTCCTCGTCGCTCACCGCCTGCGCCCAGCCGCCGGACTCGTTCATCGCCTTCACGGCGAAGGGGCCGTCGGCGGGATTGCCGATCGCGATCGAGCGCGCGATGGTCTTCGGGATCTCGGGGACGAGCTTGTCGCCGCCGCTCTCGAGGAGGCGGACGATCGGCGCGCAACCCGCC
>JABFXM010000565.1 GCA_013361745.1 Gemmatimonadaceae bacterium
GTGCTCGGCGCGGCGCGATGGGTGATCGTGCGGCGGTTGAGCGCGATCGCGGCGCGGACGGTGAACTGGGCGGACGATCTCGTCGTCGATCTCGCGCGGCGGACGCGGTGGCCCTTCATCGTGATCGTCGCGCTCGCGCTCGCGCTGCCGACGCTGGTGATCGATCCCGGCGTGCAGCGCGTCGTGCACTGGGTGCTCGTGCTCGGCTCGATGCTCCAGCTCCTCCTCTGGGGGAACGGCGTCGTCAGCTTCTCGGTGCAGCAGTACCGGCGCTCGCGGCAGGGAGATCTGACGAGCGTCGCGACGATCCAGGGATTCGCGCTGCTGATCCGGATCGGGCTCGCGGGACTCCTCCTGATCCTGACGCTCGACCTGCTCGGCTTCCAGATCACGACGCTGATCGCGGGGCTCGGGATCACCGGCGTCGCGATCGCGCTCGCGGTGCAGAACGTCCTCGGCGATCTGTTCGCGGCGATGTCGATCGTCTTCGACAAGCCGTTCGTGATCGGCGATTACATCGTCGTCGACGCGACCGAGGGGACGGTGGAGCACGTGGGGCTGAAGACGACACGGCTCCGCAGCATCGGCGGCGAACAGGTCATCATCTCCAACGCCGACCTGCTGAAGAGCCGCATCCGGAACTTCCGTCGGCTCGTCGAGCGCCGGGTGATGCTCGTCTTCCGGACGGCACTCGACACCGACGCCGCGCTGGCGGCGCGCATCCCGGCGATGCTCAGGGAGATCATCGAGCGGCAGCAGCCGGTCCGCTTCGACCGCGCGCACCTGCGCGGGATCAGCGACAGCGCGCTCGAGTTCGAGGTCGTGTACATCGTGCTGACGCCGGACTACAACGCGCACATGGACATCCAGCAGGCGATCACGCTCGCCGTGCTGGAGCGCTTCCGCGCAGAAGGCGTGGCGGTGCCGGCGGTGTCGCGAGTGGTGGCGGCTCGTTAGGGGTCAGGGGTCGGGGGTCAGGGGTCGGCAACTGCGACGTGGGGAGAGCATTTCGCTCCTCGCTCGTCGCGCATCACGCCGACCCCCGACCCCTGACCCCCGACCCCTGCCTTCAGGCGAGCTTCGCGTTCAGCTGAATATCCACGCCCGCGAGCGCCACCGAGACGGGGCAGTTCTTCTTCGTGTTCTCGGCGATCTGCTGGAACTTCGCGGCGTCGATGTTCGGCACGGAGGCGGTGACGTCGAGCTTGATGGTGGTGATCTTGAAGCCACCGCCCTGCTGCGCGATGGTGCACGCGGCCTTCGTCTCGACGCGCTGCGGGGGCGTCCCGTTCTGCTCGAGGCCGAGGCTGAGCGCCATGCTGAAGCAGGCGGCTTCGGCGGCGGCGAGCAGCTCCTCGGGGTTCGTGCCGGACTCCTCGCCGAAGCGCGTGTTGAAGTTGTACTTCCCCTTGATCACGCCGCTCTCCCCGTTGAACTCGCCCTTGCCGGCCTTCAGGCCGCCGCCGCTCCACGTCGCCGTCGCGTTTCTCGTTGGCATTGCTGGTTTCCTTGAAGGTGATGAATCGCGTGTATTCGGGTTGTCGGTTGTCGGTTTTCAGTTGTCGGTAGCGACCACTGGCAACTGGCTACTGACAACCGGAAACCCACAGTAACTTCTTCCCCATGTCCGCCCAGCTCCCTCCGTCCGTCGACCGAGTGCTCCGCCACTTCCGCGCCATGGGGCGCGAAGAGAAGATGCAGGCGCTGCTCGCGTACGCGCGCAAGCTCGAGCCGCTCCCCGAGCGATTCCGCGATCTCGACCGCGCGCCGTTCACGGTACCAGAATGCCAGACGCGGGTGGACGTGTTCCCCGAGATGCGCGACGGCAAGCTCTCCTTCTACGCCGACCTCGATCCACGGAAGAGCCCGACCATCGCCGCCTTCCTCTCGATCCTGTTCAGCGCGGTGAACGGCCAGCCGCCGGAGACGACGCTCGCCATCCCCGACGACTTCGTGCGCCAGGTGATGGAAGGGATCGGGCTCGCCGCGCGCGAGTCGGGATTGTCGGGGATCCTCGCCCGACTCAAGCGATACGCCGCGGACGCGATCGCCGCGCGCGCCTGACGGCTCCTCTCACCGACCGACGCGACCGATGAGCGACGCCCGGACGCAGAGCTACGCGAACCACCGCCGCTACTTCCCGCTCTTTCACTACGTCGCCCTTCCGATCGTCTCGCTGAACGTCGTGATGGCGGCGATCGCCGCGGTCCGGCGGCCGAACCGGGCGACGATCTGGTCGTTCATCCTCGCGCTCGGCATCGCGGCGGGGTTCCTCGCCTTCCGCACGATGGTGCTCATCGTGCAGACGCGAGTGATCCGGATCGAGCAGCGGCTGCGGCTCGCCGCGCTTCTTCCCGACCGGCTGCGACCGCGCATCGGCGAGCTGCGCGTGCCGCAGCTCGTCGGCCTGCGCTTCGCGTCGGACGGGGAGCGTCCAGCGCTCGTCGAGCGCTGCCTCGCCGGCGAGCTGAAGACGGCGGACGAGGTGAAGCGCGCGGTGACGACCTGGCAACCCGATTTTCTCCGCGCCTGACGGCGCGACTCACTCGAACGACGGAGCAGCAGCGCGATGGCAGTCACGATCCGGATCCGGCAGAACGGCCCCTATCTCGTCGAGGGCGAGTTCACGCTCATCGACCACGAGGGCAAGGTCATCGAGGCCAAGCCGGGAAAGAACGGCAACGTCTCGCTCTGCCGCTGCGGCGCGTCGAGTCGGA
>JABFXM010000268.1 GCA_013361745.1 Gemmatimonadaceae bacterium
GCTGGCCGACGGCGTCCGCGAGTACGCGATCTTCCTCATGGATCCCGACGGGATCATCACCTACTGGGGTGAGGGCGCGCGTCTCATCAAGTGGTGGACGAAGGACGAGGTCGAGGGCGCGCATCTGCGCGTGCTCTACCCGGGCAACGGCTCCGACGACGGCACCGCCGAGGAGCATATGCGCCAGGCGGCGGAGCGCGGAGAGTACTCGGGCGAGGGACAGCGGGTGCGCGCCGGCGGCTCGACCTTCTGGGCGGGGGTGACCCTCACCGCGCTGCGCGACGATTCCGGCGATCTGCTCGGCTTCGCCAAGGTCACGCGCGACCTCACCGCGCGGCGCGCCGCCGACAGTCTCCTCCAGGCCGCGGCGACCGCGGCCGAGGAGGCGCGCGAGGCCGCCGTCGCCGCGGACATCGCGAAGAGCGGCTTCCTCGCAACGATGAGCCACGAGATCCGCACGCCGATCAACGCGATCATGGGGTACCACGACCTCCTCGACCTCGGGGTCGGCGGTCCGCTCACCGACGAGCAGCGGATGTACCTGAGCCGCGCGCAGGCCGGCGGCCATCATCTGCTGCGGATCATCAACGAGGTCCTCGACTTCTCGCGCCTCGACCACCGCGGCCTCGAGGTGAACTGCGTCGCGGTGCGCGTCGGCGACGTCGTGCGGGAGGCGCGGGCGCTCATCGAGCCGCAGGCGACGCAGGCGGGGATCAGCGTCATCGACTCCGTCGCGGGCTACGCGGCCGGGCTGGCCGTCTCCGGCGATGAGGACGGGATCCGGCAGATCCTCGTCAACCTCCTCTCGAACGCGGTGAAGTTCACCCCGCGCGGCGGACGCGTCATCATCAGCGCGGGCACCGCCGAGCGCCCCCCCGCCGACGTCGGCGTCTCGTTCACGGGCGCCGAGCCCTGGGTGTACATCCGCGTGGAGGACACCGGTCCGGGGATGGCGCCGGAGCGCGTCCCGCAGGTGTTCGAGCCCTTCGTCCAAGGCGACATGTCGCTCACGCGGGCGCACGGGGGCACCGGGCTCGGGCTCGCGATCAGCCGTCGGCTCGCGCGACTGATGGGCGGTGAGATCACCGCGCGCAGCACCCTCGGCACCGGCTCGACATTCTTCATCTGGCTTCCCGCCGCGGTGCTCGAGACGATGCGCACCGGTGGCGTCGAGGGGCACGGGCCCGGCGCCCCCGGCGCCGGCGAGGCGATCGCGCGCGCGGCGACGCAATCCGCGGTGCCGATGATGGGAGCGCTGCGCGGGATCGCCGACGCGGTACTCTCCGAGCTCGAACGGATCCTCCAGCGCTACGTGAACCGGCTGCGCACCGATCCGGAGACGCCGACCGCGCACGCAATCGGCGAGGAGCTGATCGAGGACCACCTCGCGACCTTCGTCGCCGACATCGGCAGCGCGCTGCAGATGGTGGACGTCGCCCTGGGCGAGGCGTCGCCCGACGCGCTCGACACGACCGCGATCCAGCGCGCGCTCTGCGAGCGTCACGGCGCGCAGCGCGCACGGCTCGGCTTCACCGAGAGCGAGCTGCGTCGCGAGTTCGCGATCCTCGGCGAGGAAGTGATCGCCGGGATCCGGCGCCGGGCGCCGCACTTCGTCCGCGGGCCGAACATCGAGGCGCGCGCCGGCGAGGTGGAGCGTTCGATCGACCTGCTCGCGCAGCTCTTCGTCCTCGCCGAACGCACCAGCGTCGTGAGCTTCCGCCGCGCGCTCGAGGCGCAAACCGAGTCGGCGAATTAGAATTGGAACGTAGCGAGCGCGAGGGCGTTCGAGAGGAAGCGTTCATTCCTCTCACCTCCGCTTCCAGATTCCAATCCGATGTCAAAGGCGATCCTCATCATCGATCACGGCTCGCGCCGCGACGAAGCGAACGAGATGCTCGACTGCGTGGCGCGGCTCGTCCAGGCGATGGCGGGCGACGACGTCATCGTCCGACACGCGCACATGGAGATCGCCGAGCCCTCGATCGAAGCCGGCTTCGCCGCCTGCGTCGCCGCCGGCGCGACGGAGGTCATCGCTTTCCCGTACATGCTCTCCCCGGGCAAGCACTCGACCGCCGACATCCCGCGCATGGTCTCGGAGGCAGCCTACGCGCACCCGACGGTGCGCTGGACGGTGACGCCCGCTTTCGGGGTGCACGAGAAGCTCGCCGAGGTGATCCTCGACCGCGCCGGTGTCGACGCGCGCGCGATCGACGCGAACCACTGCTGGCACCCGTCGGGCATCGCGCGCACGTGTGGCGATGCGTGCCGGTGTGTCACCGAGCCCGGCGCCGACGAAGGAGCACCGCGAGACGCCGAGCTCACCCGCCACCGAGCGCCCTGAAAGGATCAGCTGTTGCTGGTGAGCGTCGAGCAAAGCGGTATCTCGCGCCCCCCGCCCCCCGCACCGCGGTATCCCGCTCCCCGCCCCGCTTCTTCCAACGGCACCCGCCCCGCAGTTTCACTGATCACCTCTCCCTGAAATGCCCGCACTGACCACGTTCTCGGACGAAGAGCTTCTCTTCCGCGACGCCGTCCGCTCCTTCGCCGAGGACGAGGTCCGCCCTCGCTCCGCCGACATGGAGCGCGCGGGAAAGATCGATCCCTCGCTCATCGCGAAGTACTTCGAGATGGGCTTGATGGGGATCGAGGTCGAGGAGCAGTACGGCGGCGCCGCGGGCTCGCTGACGATGGTCGCGCTCGCGGTCGAGGAGATC
>JABFXM010000087.1 GCA_013361745.1 Gemmatimonadaceae bacterium
CAGGCAGGAGCTTCGCTGACGCAGCGATCAGGGATCAGGGATCAGGGATCAGGGGCCGGGGTCGGCCAATGCCATGAGGCAGTTGCCGACCCCTGACCCCTGACCCCTACAGGAGTCGCGACAGCAGCACCGCGCCGTTCTCGACCAGCTTCTCCCAGAGGCTGCGCTTCCGGAATTCGTCGAGCTTGAATTCCTTCGCGTACTTGATGTCCTCCATGAAGATGCCGTCGAGCTGCCGCCCGAACGTCGTGTCGTAGGCGACGAGCATCGTCTCGTCGTTGAACACCATCGAGCGGTTGTCGAAGTTCATCGTCCCGACGCCGCCCCACAGTCCGTCGACGACGAGCGACTTCGCGTGCATCATCACCGGCTGGTACTCGTAGACCTTCACGCCGGCGGCGAGCAGTTCCTCGTAGTGCGCGCGGCCCGCCTTCCACGTCGTCTTCACGTCCGTCTCGCCGCTCGTCGTGAGGATGCGCACGTCGACGCCGCGCTGCGCTGCCTTCTCCAGCAGGCGGCGGAAGTCGTCGTCGGGGACGAAGTACGAGTTGGAGATGTAGAGCGTCCTGCGCGCGCTCGCGATCGAGAGGGCGAGGAAGCGTTCGGCCGGCGTGCTGCCGATCGTCGGCGCGGCGTGGAACACCGTCGCGAGCTGCGTCCCGTCGTGCTTCAGCTCCTTCGGTGGAAAGAACAGGTCGCCCGTGAGCAGGTCACCCGTCGCCTCCGCCCATCCGGCGGCGAAGGTCGCCTGCAACGCCATCACCGCGGGGCCGCGGAAGCGCACGTTCGAGTCGCGCCACTGATCCTTGTGCCGACCGTCGCCGAGCCACTTGTCGTCGATCCCGAAGCCGCCCGTGTAGGCGATCGTCCCGTCGACGACGACGACGCGGATGTGCGAGCGGAAGTTCGCCTTGTGCAGATCGTACCAGTGCACGGGCCGGAAGGTCGCGACGCGAACGCCCGCCTTGCGAAGCTCGTCCCAGTATTCGTCACGGAGGTTCTGCGCGCCGAAGGCGTCGTTCAGGAAGAGCACATGCACCCCCGCGCGCGCCCGCTCGATGACGATCGCCTTCAGCTCGTCGGCGACCTTTCCCGGCTGGGCGTAGTACATCTGCAGCGTGATCGACCGCTTCGCCGCGCGGAGATCGCTCCACAGGTGCGGGTACGTCTGATCGCCGTTGATGAAGACCTCGATGTGATTCCCCTGCGCGAGATGCATCCCCGTGAGCAGCTCGAGCGTCGGCTGGAACATCGAGTCCGCGACCGCCGGCGGCCCGTTCGGATCTCCGGGCGCCTGGACGCGCTTGACCGGTGTCCCGCGCGTGATCGAGAAAAAGCCGATCAGCGCGAACACCAGGACGAGCAGTGCCGCGACGCCGCCAAAGGCGTAGAGCAGTATTCGTTTCATGAGTGGCCTCGCTCTATACAGACACCGTGCCAGATGTCGGACGGCGGTTGCCCGCGAGGCGACGGAACGGCAGTTTCAACACGATGTCTCTCGCCGTGCGCCGCCGCCCCGCCAGTCGCGCGATCGTGCTCGATCGATCGCTCGAGGCGTTTCCACTCTTCCGGCTCAGCGACACCGCCGACGACGGCGCGATCTCCTTCGCGCTCGAATCGGGCGCGCGATGGCGCGTGCTCGCGGCGCCGGGCGATCGCCTTCCCGGCACCTTCGATCAGGACGTGTACATCGAGCTGCTCCATCGCTATCACGATGCCGGCTCTCCCGCGGACGGCGGCGTGTCGTTCACGCTCCACAACTTTCTCCGCTCGATGGGTCGCCGTGTCGACGGGCGGACATACGAGCAGCTGCGCGCTTCGCTCGCGCGCCTCGAGCGTACCGTCATCGAGTCGGCCGGCGCCTATTACGACGCCGCCGCGAACGCACCCTTCGACGGTGCCTTCACCCTTCTCAACTCGGTCGTCATCGAGCGTCGCCGCGTCAACGACCGCGACCAGCTCACGCTCTTCTCGACGCTCACGGCGAGCGAGCCGGGCGACGCGCGCGTCGTGATCGCGCCGCTGGTGCGCGGCAACATCGCCGCGAGCCACGTCGTCACGCTCTCGGCGCCTCGCTATCTCGCGCTCTCCTCGCCCGTCGCGCGGCGATTGTACCGGTTGCTCGAGGTGGCTCGCGAAGACGGCGCTGTGACCTGGCGCATCGAGCTGACGCGGCTCGCCGAGCAGCTTCCGCTCACCCAGCGATATCCCTCGCATCTGCAGCGCGTGCTGCAGCCGGCGCACGAGATGCTCGTCGCCGCGGGGCTGCTGCGCGATGCCATCGTCCGACAGAACAAGCGACAATGGTACGTCGACTACGTGCTCGGCTCACGGTTGCTCTGACCAGGGTTCCGGGTTTCCAGTGGCCAGTTTCCGGTGAGCACGCTACTCATTACCGGCACTGGAGACTGGCAACGGCGACCGGCATCGGCCAACCGGTCCCGCTCCACGTCGCCCGTTCCTTGCATCCACTTCGCAGCACCACCACTCGTACTGGAGATTGCTCCGATGGCGACCAAGCTCGACAAGACGATCAAGCGTGAGATCGAGATGGATGGCACCGCTTACATGGTGACCATCTCTCCCGACGGGGTGAAGCTGACGCAGAAGGGCTTTCGCAAGGGGCGTGAGATCACCTGGAAGCAGCTGTGGGCGAGTGGGACGGAGGAGGGTGGCGCGGGCGGCCAGTAGCAGCCCGTACTCCCTGCCGGCGAACGCGCGCGTGTGGGCGGGGAACGTTCCGCCCTCACGCGCGTAGTTATCTCATTCGGGTCGTTACCTCTATTGGTCAGTCGAGTCTCTCGCGTATGACACGTCTTCGTCGCGCCGCAATCGCCGGCATCATCATCGTCCCGCTGATCGCCGGCGGGTTCATTGCCCAGGAGAAGTCGGCGCGCGATGGCGCCCGGCTCCTCGACCAGGTGCTCAGCCTCGTCTCCGACCGCTTCGTCGACACGCTCGACGCGTCCGCACTCTATGAGAAGGCCGCGCGTGGTCTCGTGAAGGAGCTCAACGACCCCTACAGCGAGCTCCTCTCGCCCAAGCAGCGTGACGAGTTCTCGCGCCAGACGAATGGTCGCTACGGCGGCATCGGGATGCTCATCGAGAAGCAGGACGCCGGTGTCACCGTCAGCCGCGTCTTCCCGCATACGCCCGCCGAGAACGCCGGCATCCGCGAGGGCGACCGCATCATCCAGATCGACACCGCCACCACCACGGGTTGGTCGATCAGTCAGGTCTCGAACACGCTGCTCGGCACCCCGGGCACGAAGGTCCAGGTCAAGTTCGCGCGCCCCGGCGTCGGCGAGCCGATTCAGGTGAAGTTCACGCGCGCCGAGATCCACATCCCGGCCGTGCAGTACTCGATGATGCTCGATGGCAAGACCGGCTACTTCCCCCTCCTCCAGTTCAACGAGACGGCGGCGGCGGAGCTGCAGGACGCGCTCACCAGCCTCACGAAGCAGGGCGCGAAGTCGGTCGTCATCGACCTCCGCGACAACCCGGGCGGCATCCTCGAGCAGGCCATCGACATCGGCGACCTGCTCCTCGACAACGGTCAGCAGATCGCCAGCGTGCGCGGCCGCGGCCCCGAACAGCAGTCGAGCTTCGCCGCGCGCGGACCGGCGCAGTTCAAGGATCTCCAGCTCGTGCTGCTCACCGACGGCTACACGGCCTCCGCCGCCGAGATCGTCGCCGGCGCGCTGCAGGACCACGACCGGGCGCTCATCGTCGGCCAGACCTCCTTCGGGAAGGGGCTCGTCCAGACGGTCTATACCCTCGACGGCGGCTGGGCGCTCAAGATGACCACCGCGAAGTGGTTCACCCCGAGCGGCCGCTCGATCCAGAAGGAGCGCAAGCTTCTCCCCGACGGACGCTTCGTCGAGGTGCATCCCGACTCCATGGAGAGCGACTCCGCCCGCAAGGCGCGGCCGGTCTTCCACAGCGACGCGGGTCGCGTCGTCTACGGCGGCGGGGCGATCACTCCCGACGTCGTCGTTCGCGAGGACACGCTCACCACCGCCGAGCAGACGCTCGCGAAGGCGATCGCGCCGAAGGCGCCGACCTTCCTCACGGTGCTCAGCGACTACGCCGCCGAGCTGCGTGGCACGGTCAAGCCTGATTTCAAGGTGCAGCCCGCATGGCGCGAGGAGCTCTACAAGCGCATGACCGCCGCCGGGATCCAGATCGATCGCAAGGAGTGGGATGCGGGCACCCCGTACATCGACCGCGTCCTCGATCAGCGTGTCGCTCGTGTGGCGTTCGGAGACAGCGCCGCCAAGCGTCGCGACCTGCCGAACGACGCGCCGCTTCGCAAGGCGCTCGAGTTGCTGCAGAACGGCAAGTCGCAGCGCGATCTCCTCGCGCGCGCCGCGGTGGCGTCGAACAGCTCGCAGCGCTAGTTCATTCGCTCGCTCGAGCGCGCCGTCGTGCCTTCGGGCACGACGGCGCGCTTCTTTTTCACCGGCGTCCCTGATTGCTGCCTGACGGCGCGGGACGTAGAATCTTCTCGTCCTCCTTCCAGGGCGTATCCGTGAGCTTTGTGCTGATCCCGGTGATCGTCGCGATCGCCGCATTCATAGTCGGTCGCAGCTCGGTGAAGATCGTCGGCCAGGCCGAAGTCATGGTCATCGAGCGGCTCGGCCGCTTCAATCGGCTGGCGCGTTCGGGCTTCAACATTCTCGTCCCCTTCATCGAGCGGCCGCGCTCGATCGACGTCCGCTATCTCTCCACCGACGTCAGTGGACAGAAGCGCATCACCGCCGGCTCGACCTCGCGCATCGACCTCCGCGAGCAGGTGCTCAACTTCCCGAGCCAGCCGGTGATCACGAAGGACAACGTCACCATCGACATCGACGCGGTCCTCTACTATCGCATCGCCGATCCGCAGAAGGCGACCTACGCCGTCCAGAATCTCCCGTATGCGCTGGAGACGCTGACGCGGACGACGCTGCGTAACATCGTCGGCGAGATCGAGCTCGATCAGACGCTCGCCAGCCGCGACATGATCAACAAGCGGATGCGCGAGGTCATCGAGGAGGCGTCCATCGGCTGGGGCGTCGACGTCACCCGCGTCGAGCTGCAGTCCATCGAGCCGCCGCGCGACATCCAGCAGTCGATGGAGCTCCAGATGCGCGCCGAGCGCGAGCGGCGCGCGCTCGTCACCGGCGCCGAGGCGAGCAAGCGCGCCGCGATCCTCGAGTCCGAAGGCCTTCGCGAATCGCAGGTGCGCAAAGCCGAGGGCGAGAAGGAGGCGGCGATCCTCCGCGCACAGGGCCTCGCCGAAGCTCGACTCGCGATGGCGAACGCCGAAGCGGAAGCGATCAAACGCATCGCCGACGCGCTTCCCGAGGGACAGGCGGCGATGTATCTGCTCGGCCTCAAGTACCTCGAGGCGCTTCCGCAAGTGACGCAGGGGCAGGGCACGACGATCTTCCTCCCGGCGGAGGCTTCGGGCGTCATGGGCGCGCTCGGCGGGATGAAGTCGCTCCTCGAGCGCACGAACCAGCCCGCGGCTGCCAATCAGCAGCGGTCGAACGTGAGCGCGGAACCCGCGCTCCGCGCAGCCAACGACGATCTGACGAAGAAGAGCTAGGCCTGTCGTGGAGCCGATCACCCGCGAGCGCGCCGAGCGCATCGTCCGCGCGCACGCCTGCGAGCGATGCGGCGAGTACAGCTACAAGAAGCTGGTCGTGAAGCCGGCCAACGAGGCGCAACGTGAGGTGGGCGCGACCTGGCACGCCGTGAAGATCTGTGGCGTCTGTGGGCTCGAGCAGGAGCTCGGTCTCGACGCCGAAGGTGACATCGTGTATCTGGGGTGAGGCGGGACGAATCCTCCTCGCGGCCGGCCGTTGACAACGCCCCCGGTACGACGCCAGCTTCGGTCATGCCGCCGATCAACGTCGCCTCGCTCTCGCCGGGAGCTCGTGTCCATCACGAGCTCCGCGTCGTCGAGCGCGAGATGATGAAGACCACGAACGGCGACCCGGTCGCGCTGCTCGTCCTCGGCAACCGTCACGGGCAGATCAAGTGCGCGCCCGTGTGGAGCGACAAGCTGCACTGGGTGGACGGCGCGGAGCCCGGGACGATCGTTCAGGCGATCGGCGAGGTGAAGAACTACAGCCACAACGGGCGGGTGCTGCGCCAGCTCGAGCTGACGAGCCCACTCCGCATCATCACGTCGCAGTCGATCAACCTCGACGACTTCCTCCCGCGCGTCGACGACGATCTCACCATCCTCTGGTCGGCGCTCGACAAGCTGCGCGGCGAGATCGGCTCGTCGAAGCTCCGGCGCGTCGTCGCTCTGTTCTTCGACGACGACCTGTTCCGGCTGCAGTTCGAGAAGGCGCCGGGATCCACGCGTGGGCACCATGCGAAGGTCGGCGGGCTGCTGCGACACGTCACCGAGGTCACCGCGATCGCCCGCACCATCGCCAAGTCGATGCGGACGGGCAACGTCAATCCGGTGAACCTCGACCTCGTTGTCACCGGCGCGCTCCTTCACGACGTCGGGAAGGTCGAGGCGTACCGCGTCTCCCCGGCGGGCTTCGAGACGACGCCCTGTGGTCATCTGCTCGGCCACATCGTGCTCGGCGCGCTGATGCTCGAGCGGCGGATCGCCGCGTTAGGCGAGCAGATCTGCTCCGAGCAGCAGCTCCTCGAGCTCCAGCATCTCATCCTCTCGCACCATGGCACTCTCGAGTTCGGGAGTCCCGTGCGGCCGATGACTCTCGAGGCGGAGATCGTGCACTGGGCCGACGAATCCTCGGCCAAGGCCAACAGCTTCGTCGAGTCGATCGGTGACGCGTCGAACTTCGCCGGCGGCGGCGAGATCTCCGAGCGTGTCTGGATGCTCGACAACCGCCGTCTCTGGCAACGGTCGCACGCCTGGGAGTAGTCGGCGGCCGGCTCCCGCGGCTCGCGCCGCCTGACTCGATCCTGATGCGCTCATCCTACTTCGTGCTCGCCGCCGCGCTCGCGGCGGGATCGCTGCACGCCCAGACTCCCCTCGGCGGCTACGCCGACGCCTTCGAGACGCGCGCCGGGGCGCGGACTCCCGACATTCGCTACGAGGTGCGCGTCGACACCGCGGGCAATCGGCTCGCGGTCGTCATGCGCATCGACCGCGCTCCCGACACGCTGCGCATCGCGATTCCGCGCTGGGCGCCGGGCGCCTACCGCGTTGTCGAGTTCGCCTCGCGGCTTCGCAACGTCGTCATTCGCACCGCCGATGGCGAGCGACAGATCGCCGACAGCGGACTGGCCGCTGGATCGATGTGGCCGGGTCGCGGACAGCTGCCCTTCCGCGTCACGGGCGATTCCGTCGAGATCCGCTACGAGATCGTCTGCGACACGGCGCCGAACAATCGCGCATTTCTCGCGTCGTCGGGCGCACTCCTCGATGGCCCGGCGACCTATCTCTACCTGCCGGGCCAGACGCTCGCCCCGGCGCGCGTGCGCTTCGAGGTGCCTCGTTCGTGGCGGATCGTCACCGGACTGGTGCCGACCGCGGATTCCGCGGCGTTCTTCGCGCCGAGTTACGAAGTGCTGATCGACTCGCCGGTGCTGATGGGCGATCGGCGATCGCTCGCCCTGCGACGGCTGACGGTCGACGGCGTCGTGCACCGTGCAGCCTGGTGGCGACGTCCCGGCGCGGCCGCCTTCGATACGGCCGCCTTCGTGGCTCCGATCCCCGCGATCGTCGAGCAGACGAAGCGGATCTTCGGCTGGCTGCCATACCGCGAGTACACGTTCCTGTTCATCGACGGCGTCGGCGGAGGGCTCGAGCACCTCAACTCGACGACGATCGGAACGCCGGCAGCGGAGTTCGCCCAGTATCCGCGCGCGCATGTCGCCGTTGCCGCGCACGAGTACTTCCACCACTGGAACGTCAAGCGCATTCGCCCGATCGCGCTCGGTCCGTTCGACTATCAGCGGATCACGCGCTCGCGATCGCTCTGGCTGAGCGAGGGGGTGACGGACTACTTCGCCAACGCCATCGTGCGTCGCGCGGCGCTCGTCACGGAAGAGGAAGCCCGCGACGCGCTCGCCGCATCGATGCAGGACTATCTCGCCAACCCCGCGAACGGAAAGTTGTCACCCGAGCGCTCGAGCTTCACCGCGTGGGATCCTCCGGCGGTGAACCGCGGCTACTCGCTCTCGTACTACCTCTCCGGATCGCTCCTCGGCGAGATACTCGACGTGCGACTGCGTTCGCAGCACGAGAACAGCGGAGGGATGGATGCGCTGATGCGTCGGCTCCGCGATCGCTACGCGGGCGCGCGCGGCTTCACCGACGCCGACATCGTGCGCGAAGCGGGCGCGGTCTGCGGATGCGACATGCGGCCCTTCTTCGCGCGCTACGTCGGCGGCGAGGGGAGCCTCCCGCTCGACGATCTGGCGAGCGCCCTCGGATGGCGCTTGGTCGTCGAGCGCTCGCCGGCGACGGATCGGGACGGTCAGCCGGTCGCCGACCGTCGCATCGGCGTGACGCCTTACGGCGGAGCAGGGAGCGCGGGTGGCCCGCTCGGAGGCGCGCTCAAGCTCTCGATCGCCGACCCGACGTCGGCCTGGGGACGCGCGGGGCTCGCATCGGGCGATACCGTGCTGGCAGTGAACGGAGAGCCAGTCTCGAGCCCCGCCGTGTTTCGATCCGTCATCGGTCGTCTCGCGATCGGCGATAGCGTGACCATCAGGGTACGGCGAGGCGACGAGCGCAGCTACGTCGTGCACCTGACCGGCTACGAGCGCGTCCGCGCTCACCTCGAGGAGCTGCCGACGCTCACTGCGCAGCAGCAGCGTGCGCGCGAGCGCTGGCTTCACGGAGATCGCGAGGAACGCTGACCGCGGGAACGCGAACGACGAACCCATATTCACAGGTACGCCGTCAGCTCGCTCGCATCTGCCGCACCGCGGCGGGGCGGCCGGCCGTCAGGCGCTGCTCGGTAGCGTGACGCCGCGGCGCCACGCGATCACGGCCAGCGCGTCTTGTTCGAGTACTTGCTGCCGAATACCGCGCGCAACGCTTCGTGCGCGTCGTCCGCGCGAATCACCAGGTCCAGTCGCGGCCCGACCACCAATGGTCGCGTGAACTCGCGATAGCGTTTGAAGCTGTGGCAGAAGCACCACGGCCCCTTCCGGTCCGTGTTGCCAAGCCAGATGTCTGGTAGCCCGATGATGGTGAAGGCGTAGAAGAGGTTCAGCGAGCGAAGCTTCGGCAGGTCTCCCTCGGCGACGCCATGCGGCAGCGAGCCGTGCTTGCCCCACTGGACGTCGAAGGCGGGCGGTCCCTTGCCGCGCCAGTCGGTGTGGAGGATCGTGCCGTGCCAGTAGGTCCAGAGCTCCGTCGGCGCGAGCGTAGCGGGGTCGTAGCCCACCCACACGACCTCCTCGTCGGTCGGGACTGTGAACGGGATCCACGCGCCGTGGACGTCGTCGCGCCAGAGCAGGTGATAGGCGATGATCGGCCTCGTCGGATTCACGACCGCGGCGACCCTCGACAAGGGGAACGATTCGTCGCGCTGGATGTATAAGGTCGGTGCCAGAGTCCGCGCGAGCCGGTCGATGCTGTCACCGGGCGTTGCCGCGCCGGGCACCGGCACTGACCCACGCGGCGGGATGTGAGCGTGCGGTCCGCACGCGGCAAGTTGGAGCGCCGCTACCACGCATAGAGTGGCGCGCGGTGATTTCAGAATGTGCAAGTTTTTGTCCTACTTGGCGTTATATCGCTGATCGGTTATCTTTTTTCCGAGGCGCCCAAGAGGCCGCCTCTGCACTCTGTACCCGCGACGCCAGTTCAGGAGTTGCCATGAGAAAGCCCCGTCCGGCGACGTATAATCCGGCGCAAGCTCTCCACCTGATCGCCAGTGACCGCAGCGGATCTCCGCTGAGCTGTCCTTCGTGTTCCGGCCCGATCGAGCGTTCCCCCGATCAGGTTCCTCCCCTGCCGCGCTCGCAGGTAACGCTGCGTTGCAACAAGTGCGGCCGCGTCGCGCGCTACATCGCCGGCGCCGCCTGAGGATCCTCCGGGTGTGACAACGGTCGCACCCGGTGCCGCCATCGTCGTCCCGGACGACGTGCACAAATCTTGCCTTTCGTCCTGACGCACGTGCCGCGTGCGGGGACTTGCGCGCGGGCGCGGCAACCGTCGTGGGCGATCACGTTGGTGAGGGCCGCCGCAAGACGAGACGCGTCCTAGCTCGCGGGATCAGGCAGGGGTCGATTCACAGCACAGGGTACGTACATGG
>JABFXM010000468.1 GCA_013361745.1 Gemmatimonadaceae bacterium
CTCCGGAGGCCGACGCTCTATCCAGCTGAGCTACTCGCGCAAATACGAACGGGCTCGATCGAGCCCGTGTGAAGATGGTCGGGGCGACTGGATTTGAACCAGCGACCTCCTGCTCCCGAAGCAGGCGCGCTACCGGGCTACGCTACGCCCCGCCGACGCTCTTCCGATCCCGAATTGTGCACGGCACGCAGCGCGCCCGGAGAGACTCGAACTCCCAACCTTCTGATCCGTAGTCAGATGCTCTATCCAATTGAGCTACGGGCGCCTGGTGCTGCGCGTGCCGCGAAACTTCGGACGCCGCGAACAGCCGGCGCGGATCGTTCCGAGCAGGGGAATTCTAGTCCTCGCTCTCGGGTGCGTCAACCCCGCGGGTTCGTCGACGGCTCGTCTTCGATGTGTGTCACGCTCGTGCGTTCATCGCCCGACGCCGGCTGCTCGACGCGCGTGGACGAAGGAGTCGCCGCAGCGGGGCGCGGATGCTCGACCGGGTGAGCAATCGTCCGTCCGGGTGCCGCCGCCTCACCGAGCGCGGCGTCGATCGTCGAATCGGCGGTTCGCGCGGGCGCCGCGACCGGGAGCGTCAACGTGAAGCACGATCCGTGGCCGACCTGGCTCACCACGGTGAGCTCGCCGCCGAGCAGCCGCGCAAGCTTCCGCGCGATCGCGAGACCGAGCCCGGTGCCGCGCTGCATCGAGTCACCGCGGCCACTCGGCCGCACCTGCTCGAACTCCTCGAAGATGCGATCGAGGTCGCTCGCCGCGATCCCGATTCCCGTGTCCTCGACGGAGATCTCGACTCCGAGGCCGCCCTTCCGCGCGACGACTGTCACCGCGCCGCGCTCGGTGAACTTGATCGCGTTCGCGGTGAGGTTGAGCAGTATCTGCCGCAGATGTCGCGGGTCCGTCTCGATTCGAGGCAGCTCGCGCGCGGCCACGACGTCGACGCGCAGCCCCTTCGCCTCCGCTGCCGGCTCGACGACCGTCGCCACCCCGTCGAGGATGCTGTCGAGGTCGACCGGCTCGATCTCGCGCTCCATCCGCCCGACCTCGATCTTCGAGAGATCGAGGACGTCGTTCACCAGGCCAAGGAGATGGTCGGCCGCCGCCTGGATGCGCTTGTGCGACGCGCGCAGCGGAGTCGGGACCTCGCCGTACATCCCGTCGAGCGCGAGCGAGTTGTATCCCACGATCGCGTTGAGTGGAGTGCGAAGCTCGTGGCTCACGTTGGCGAGGAAACGCGATTTGGCGCGGTTCGCCTCCGCGATCTGCTGCGCTCGCTCCTCGAGGCGCATGTTCGCGTCCAGCAGGTCGCGCGAGAGCAGCTCGAGGTCGCGCGAGTATGCCGCGAAGCGCCGCGCGCGCAGCTCCTCGCGCAAGGCGAGGAATCCGACGAGCATGAGCACGAGCACTCCCGTCACCCAGTTGATCGCCCGCGCCGTCAAGGGCTGCATCGACTCGACGGCGATGTCGAGCCGCCAGGCGTGGCCCCCCGGAAGCGTGATCTCGCGGGTGATGTCGCGCGCGATGTGCTCCGGGAACCCGACCGAGGAGGCGATCACTTCGCCGCGCTCGTCGTACACGCGGTACGGAAAGCGCCCGCGCAGCTGACCGGCGAGCGCGCGGGTGAAGAGCCGCTCGTACGCGAACGCGGCCGCGACGTATCCCGTTAGGCGGTTGCCACTGATGATCGGGACGTAGAGCAGCGTTCCCGGCCGTCCGTCGGCGAGTCGGAGCGGCGCCGTCGCGGCCGGCGCGTGCTCCTCCGCCGCCTGGCGCATCGCGGGGGCGCGGAGCGGGAATGCGCGATGCGCGACCCCCGGATCGGGAAGGGCATCCTCGCCGCGGGCGATCCGCACGCCGCCGCGCGCATCCAGCAGATACACCGTCGCGATGTCGGGCATCTCGCGGCGGATCTCGCTCGCGAGCACGTCGAAGCGCTCGCTCTCGTCGCGCGTGCCGTGCGCCGATCCGGTGAGGGCGCCGAGCGTCGTGAGGAGTTGAACGCGCTGGCGGATGAATCCTTCGATGAGCGCGTCACCCTGGATCGCCTGCGCCGCCGCCTCGCGCTCGTACTCGCGCGTCAGCAGCGCGTCGATGCGATGAAGAAGCGCGATCCCACCGACGACGACGAGCGCGAGAAGGAGGCGCCAGCGGATCGGGCCGGCGAGCCCACGCCGAAGCTCCTCGGGGAGTGGCGACGCCTGCCCGATCATGACGATTCCGATCGAGAGCGTGCTCGGGTGCGTCGTCGTGCGCTCATGGCCGCAAGCAGTGGCAAAGGCCGCGCCGCCCAGCACGCCTGGGGGAAAAAACAACGCCCCACGGCGAGACGCCGTGGGGCAGTGCGCGGTACAAGACTCGAACTTGTGACCTCCACGATGTCAACGTGGCGCTCTAACCAACTGAGCTAACCGCGCGTTGCGCCGCCCGGGAGCATGGAACTTGTAGCATGCCGCGCCCGTTGTTCGCGAGGGCCGGCCGTGACCGGAATCGCGATGGCGTGCAGAGCGGGAAACGGGACTCGAACCCGCGACCCCAACCTTGGCAAGGTTGTGCTCTACCAACTGAGCTATTCCCGCGGTGTCTCCATCCCTTCCGTTCACCGAGCCGGCCAACGAGGCTGGCCTTCGGTTGCTGGGTGGGACTTCCGGCGATCAGCCGCATCGCCGGGAGGTGGAGGCGAGGGGAATCGAACCCC
>JABFXM010000343.1 GCA_013361745.1 Gemmatimonadaceae bacterium
CCTCAACGTGCTGAGCGCAGTCACGGCCGCATGAGAGCCGAGCGCCTCCGCGAGCCGTTAGGCAGGCTCGAGGTGCAGGCGCGCGTAGAGGCGCGGGACAGGCTGGCGGTGCTGCAGCCGCGCACCTCCGCCGACGCGCGTCGGATCGCCGCCGAGCGTGCCCGCGTCGCCGCGCTCGCCACCGAGGCGGGGTTCACGCACGTCGCGCTCGAGCTCGGGGCGGAGGGGGCGGGCGGGGATGCGCCTCTTTCTCGCGATTAACCTCCCGGCCGAGGTGCGGCGCGCGCTCGACTCGGCGACGCGGCCGCTCCGCGACGTCGCCCCTCGCCTCAAGTGGGTCGCCGCCGAGCGCGTCCACCTCACCGTGCGCTTCCTCGGCGAGCAGCCGATCGAGCGCCTGCCCGAGATCCGTACCGTGATCGACGCCGCCACCGCGCGCCACGCGGAAGCCCCCCTCGCGTTAGGCGGGCTCGGCGCCTTTCCGAACTTCCGCCGCGCGCGCGTCGTCTGGCTCGGTGTCGCGCCGGATCCGCGCCTCGAGCTGCTCCACCACGACGTCGAGGACGCGTGCGTCGGACTCGGCCTCGAGCCGGAAGGACGGGCCTTCCGCCCGCACGTGACGCTGGCGCGGGTGCCGGATCGCGCGGACGAGAGCGAGCTCCGGGCATTGCATCGGCTCGCCCGCTCCTTTCATTTCGAGAAGCACGTCGATGTCTCGTCGGTCGACCTCATGGCCAGCGAGCTCGCGCCCGAAGGACCCCGCTACCGCCTGCTGCACACATCGCCGCTCGGCGCGGCCGTCTAGACCATCGCATGCGAAAGATCGGATGTCTCGTGGTACTCCTGCTCGGCGTCGTCGTCGGCTGGCTGCTGCGCGATCAGCTCTTCCGGGGGGTCCGCTCCGGCGAGACGACCGCTGCAGCCGCCACGTGGGAGCGTC
Source organism: Gemmatimonadaceae bacterium (assembly GCA_013361745.1). Lineage (GTDB taxonomy): Bacteria > Gemmatimonadota > Gemmatimonadetes > Gemmatimonadales > Gemmatimonadaceae > JABFXC01. Next base: position 941 of record JABFXM010000343.1, read on the forward strand.
TCTCGCCGGAGGGGGCGGCGCGCATGCGCACGGCGCTCGCGAAGCTCCAGAATCCGCGCGGCCCGGTGTTCGTGACCGTCAAGCCGGCGGATCTCGCGAGCTACGTCTACGAGCAGCTCGCGCGGCAGCTGCCGCCCTCCGCCGACAGCGTCGAGGCGGGCGCCTTCGGCGAGCGGCTGTACGTCCGTGCGTCGGTGAAGCCGAGCGACTTCGGCGGCTCCGACGTGCTCGGCCCTCTCGCCGGGTTCCTCAGCGATCGTGAGCGGATGCAGTTCGGCGGCGGCTTCCACATCATCCGTCCCGGGCTCGCCGAGTTCCGGGTGCAGGAGATCCGCTTCCGCGACTTCCCCGTGCCGACCGGCGCGATCCCGCGACTGCTTCGCCGCGTCGAGAAGGGCGCGCGGCCGCAGGGCGTCTCCGAGGATGGGCTGCCGCTCGTCGTGCCGTCGTACATCGGTGACGTACGCATCGCGCTGGGGACCGTGACGCTGTACCGCAACGCGCCGGCCGCATGAGCCGGAAGATCCTCGTCGTCGACGACGAAGCGGGCGTCCGCGCCGCGCTCTCGCAGCTCCTCGAGTACGAGGGCTACGAGGTGCGGCAGGCCGCGAACGCGGTCGACGCGCTGAGCGAATACGCGCGCTTCGTTCCCGACCTCGTGTTCATGGACGTGAAGATGGCCGGGATCGACGGGCTCGAGGCACTGAAGCGGCTCCGCGAGCAGGACCCACGCGCCATCGTCGTCATGATCAGCGGTCACGGCACCATCCAGACCGCGGTCGAGGCGACGCAGCTCGGCGCGTACGACTTCCTCGAGAAGCCGCTCGACACGGATCGCATCCTCGTCACCCTTCGCAACGCGCTCCAGCATCTCGAGCTTCGCGACGAGGTTCGCTCGCTGCGCCAGCAGGTGCAGTCCCGCTTCGAGATCGTCGGCGCGTCGTACGCGATCAAGGCGCTCACCGATCGCATCGAGAAGGTTGCAGGGACGCCCGCACGGGTGCTCGTCACCGGCGAGAACGGAACCGGCAAGGAGCTCGTCGCGCGCGCCATCCACAGCCAGAGCCCGCGCGCGAAGAAGCCGCTCGTCGAGGTGAACTGCGCCGCGATCCCAGGGGAGCTGATCGAGAGCGAGCTGTTCGGACACATGAAAGGCTCCTTCACCGGAGCGGTCACCGATCGGGCGGGGAAGTTCGAGCAGGCGGACGGCGGGACGCTCTTCCTCGACGAGATAGGCGACATGAGCCCGAGCGCGCAGGCCAAGGTGCTTCGCGTCCTCCAGGACGGCGTCGTAACGCGGATCGGCGGCAGCAAGCCGATCTCGGTGGACGTCCGCGTCCTCGCCGCGACCAACAAGAACCTCGAGGAGGAGATCGCGGCGGGACGTTTCCGCGAGGATCTCTATTACCGGCTGAACGTGGTTCCGCTTCACGTTCCGCCGCTGCGCGAGCGGCGCGAGGACATTCCTCTGCTCGTGGCGCACTTCGTCGCGCAGCTCTCCGAGCGCGAGGGCGTCACTCCGCGCGCCTTCGAGCCGGACGCGGTCGCACTGCTCTCGCGCATGGAGTGGCCCGGCAACGTCCGCGAGCTGCGGAACACCGTCGAGCGTCTGCTCATTCTCGCCAATGGCCCGCGCGTGACGGTGCTCGACATCGAGCGCCTCGTCGGGCGCGCCTCGGCCGAGCCCTCGGCGCTCGGCGCACTGGGCAGCATTCGCTCCTTCGAGCTGTTCAAGGACGCCGCCGAGCGCGCCTT
>JABFXM010000383.1 GCA_013361745.1 Gemmatimonadaceae bacterium
GATCTCCTCGGTCAGCGAGCCGGGAAAGGAGACACGCTGGCCGATGGGGGGCGTGCCGTCGCCCGCCGCGGCGACCACCTCCACCTGCCCGTCGGCGGTGACCACCTGCTCGACGTACGCGCCCGCCGCGCCCGAGACGGAGAGCGCGCCGACCGCGATCTGCTGCATCACCTCGCCGATGCGCACCGAACCGGTGATCGACTGCGCGAGGGTGCGAAGCGCCTTCTCCTCCTGCGCGCGCTCCTCGAGCTCGCGGTTCAGCCGCCGGAGCTCCGCCTCGTGCGAGGCGAGCGCGCGGCGCGCGTCCTCCGCCTCCTCGCGCGCGCGGCGCTCCGCCTCGTAGAGCCTCGTTCGCGCGAAGACGCCCGCCATCCGCTCGGCGACGATCTCGAGCAGGCGGATGTCGGAGCCGCTGAACTTCCGGCGCGCGCGCGATCCGATGTGCACGACGCCGATCGCGTCCCCGTCGCTGAGCACCGGTACGGCGGCGACGGAGGTGACCTGCTCGCGGAGCGCCGGGCTCCAGACCTCCGCCGTGGCGATGTCCTCGATGACGAGCGGCCGCCTGCTCTCGGCGACGCGCCCGCTGATCCCGCGGCCGAGGGGAACGCGAAGGTCATCGATCGTCTCGGAACGCAGGCCATCGCTGGCGCGCACCGCGAGCTCGTGCTCCTCCTCGACGAGCAGGAGCGCGACCGCGGAGTCGGCGGCGAGCTCCTCGCGCAGGCTGCGGAGGAGGTCGCGCAGCATCTCGTCATACGTGCCGCGCGTCAGCGCGACGTTGGTGACGCGCTCGACCATCGCGAGCTCGCGCAGCGCGCGCTCCGCCTCGGCGCGCGCCTCCTCGATCTCCCGCTGGTAGCGCACACGCTCCGAGATGTCGCGCACGAATCCCGAGAAGACGTGGCGGCCCTGTTCGTCGGTGAACTCGCCGAAGGAGATCTCGACCGGAATCTCGCGGCCGTCCTTCGTCAGGCCGGGAAGCTGCACGCCGGTCCAGGGGATGTTGCGCCGCCGGGTCAGCAGGTAGCGCCTGATCCCCTGGTCGTGCGCGGCGCGCATGCGCTCGGGGATGAGCGCGGTGAGGGGCCGGCCGATCAGCTCTTCGGGCGCATAGCCGAAGATCCGCTCCACCGCGGGGTTCGCCGAGAGCACGACGCTGTCCGCGTCGATCGTGAGGATCGCATCGGGCGCGCTCCGCGCGAGCGCCTCGAAGCGACTGTCGGCGTACTGCGGGATCGGAGATGACATCCTGCCGCCGTCTGGCAGGGGATGTGCCATGGGCCGGGGGGCAGGAGGCTGGAGGGGTTGCCAGTTGTCGGTTGTCGGTTGTCGGTTGTCGATGACTGTCAGCTGTTAGGCATTAGCCAACGTCTAACAGCTAACGGCTAACGACCATAGCTGACAGCGCCGACCCCAGACCCCTGACCCCCGACCCCTGTCTTCACCGTACTCGCCGCCAGACTTCGTCGAAGCTCTCGCGCGTGCCGCCGATGCTCTTGTGGTACCAGAGGTTCCCCTCGACGCGATAGGTGAAGGGGTAGGCCTCGGCGAGGCGGCGTCCGGAGCTGTACTCGATCTGCTCCGTGTAGAGACCGTTCGACGCCGTGTAGTGACCGGCGGCGGCGCGCACGAACTCTCCGCTGGGGCCGAGCGTCAGGTAGGAGAAGTGCGTCGCGTTGATGACCTTGATCGACCGGAGCTGCGGCGCCTTCATGTCGTAGACGACCGAATCGCCGATCGTCTCCTTCGCCGAGACGAGCTCCCAGGTGCCCTCGAGCGGGTTCGGCGCGACGACGGGCGTAGGCATCGACGTCGATGGTCCGCAGGTCGTGAGCGCGACGAGTGAAACGGCGAGGAGCATCGAGCGCATGGGACCTCCATCGGAGAGAGTCGCGGAGCAAACCCCTGTTTGATTGTGGCCTCTCCGCAGGCGCGCGGCAAGGGCAGGGGGGAGGCGGGGGGATGTCGCTCGCCGTTCCGTGGTTGCCGGTGGCCGGTTGCCGCGACTGGTTGTCAGTGGCCAGTTGTCAGTGGCGGGTAACGGCGATTCACGACGTCACTGACAACTGACAACCGACAACTGACAACTTCCTCACCGCCCGATCCAGTACGTCGCCTTGATCAGGAAGACGTTGTCCGGGCGATCGTGGAAGAGTCCCGAGTAGTCGCGACGGAACTGGAAGTCGCCGAAGGGATCGTTCCCCGAGCGCTGCTGCGTCCAGACGAAGAACATCGTCGAGCCGGGGCGATACTCCCAGCGCAGCACCGCCGTCCCGCGCAGCGAGCGATAGGTGAAGTTCGGGTCGCCGAAGGTGAACTTCGCCGCCGGTCCGTTGCCTCTGGTCGTGCTGTCCGGGTCGACGGTGTACGTCCGGCTCGCGGCGTGGTGGGTGATCGTGCCGATGTCGCGCCCGTACTCGAGCTTCTTCACCGTGCGTGGCGCGGCGAACTCGCGGAAGCGGCTATAGTCACCAGTCGCGACGAAGGGCTGCGCGTAGAGCTGCAGCGTGAGGTCGGGACGGAAGGTCCAGTTCACGCGCGTCTCGAGCGACACGGTCTTCGTGCGGATGTAGCCGAAGACGTACCGCTTCCCGGCGAAGAGCGTCGCCGTCGGATCGGCGACGGTCGTCACGTACTGCGCGTCGCCCTCGTCGGAGCGATACTGCGGCGCGAGCTCGACGAAGATGTTC
>JABFXM010000075.1 GCA_013361745.1 Gemmatimonadaceae bacterium
CGCGGGCCTCGTTGTGGTCGAGAGCGGGCCGGTGGGATTCCGCGAGCTGCACTTCACGCTCGCGATAAGACCCCAGCAATGATACGTCGTATCCGTGAAGATCCGTGACGATTGTCGTCCCCTCGTTGATGCAGACATCAACGGATGAAGAACAATTTCCACCGATTATCACGGATTCCCACGGATAAGGCTGTTCTGATCCCTGACCCCCGACCCCTGACCCCTGCGTGAGGCTTACTACACTCGACTGGCTGATCGTCGTCGTCTCGATCGGGATCTCCTTTCTCCCGGCGGTGCTCCTCGCGCGGCGCGCGGGGTCGAGCACGGCGGAGTTCTTCACCTCGGGACGCGCGGCGCCCTGGTGGCTGATCGGCGTGTCGATGGTCGCGACGACCTTCAGCACCGACACGCCGAACCTCGTCACGAACCTCGTCCGCGAGCACGGCGTCGCCAACAACTGGGCGTGGTGGTCGTTCCTGCTCACCGGGATGGCGACGGTGTTCTTCTACGCGCGGATGTGGCGACGGTCCGGCGTCCTCACCGATCTCGAGTTCTACGAGATCCGCTACTCCGGACGCTCCGCCGCCTTCGTCCGCGGCTTCCGCGCGCTCTACCTCGGGCTCTTCTTCAACCTCGTCATCATGGCGACGGTGAACCTCGCCGCCGCCAAGATCGCGAATGTCCTCCTCGGCTGGCCGATGGTGAAGACGCTCGGCATCTGCGCCCTGCTCAACGTCGCTTTCGCCGCGACGTCGGGGCTGTGGGGGGTGCTCGTCACCGACTTCATCCAGTTCGGGATCGCCATGACCGGATCGTTCGCGGCGGCCTACTACGCCGTGCAGCGTCCCGAGGTCGGCGGGCTGCACGGGCTGATGACGCGCACCGACCCGCGCACGTTAGGCGTCGTCCCCGACTTCGGCGACTGGGGGCTCACGCTCACGGTGCTCGTCATCCCGCTCACCATCCAGTGGTGGTCGGTCTGGTATCCGGGCGCCGAGCCCGGTGGCGGGAGCTACATCGCGCAGCGCATGCTCGCCGCGAAGAGCGAGAACGACGCGCTCTCGGGGACGCTCTTCTTCAACGTCGCGCACTACGCGCTGCGCCCCTGGCCGTGGATCGTCGTCGCCCTCAGCTCGATCCTCGTCTTCCCGCAGCTCGCCGACATCCACCGCGCCTTCCCGTACGTCGACCAGTCGCTGATCGGCCACGACATGGCGTATCCGGCGATGCTCACCTTCCTCCCGCACGGCGTGCTCGGCCTGATGATCGCCGGGCTCCTCGCGGCGTACGTCTCGACGCTATCGACGCACCTCAACTGGGGGACGTCCTATCTCGTCCACGACTTCTACCGCCGCTTCGCGCGGCCGGGGCGGGACGAGCGGCACTACGTCTTCGTCGGACGCGTGATCACCGGGCTGCTGATGCTGCTCGCCGCGCTGCTCACCTTCGTCCTCCAGTCGGCGCGGCAGAGCTTCGAGCTGATGCTCTCGATCGGCGCCGGCACGGGACTGCTCTACCTGCTGCGCTGGTTCTGGTGGCGGGTGAGCGCGTGGAGCGAGATCGCGGCGATGGTGAGCTCCTTCCTCCTCGCGGTCGTCTTCGTCCGGCTCGCGAAGAGCGGGACGATCATCCCGACGCACATCGCGCTCATGATCTCGATCGCGGTGACGACGATCGTCTGGGTCGCCGTCGCGTACCTCGGCCCGCCGACGGATCGGGCGACGCTGATCGCCTTCTACGAGAAGGTGCGCCCCGCCGGACGCGGCTGGGCGGCGATCCGTCGCGAGTCGAGCCTGCCTCCCTCGCCCGACAGCCTTCCGATGATGTTCCTCGGCTGGACGTTAGGCTGCGTCTTCGTCTACGCGGCGCTCTTCGGGGCGGGAAGCTTCCTCTACGGGCGCACCGCGCAGGGGCTGGTGTGGACGGTGGCGTTCGTCGTCAGCGGAGCGGGGCTGCTGCGGCTCCTGCCGCGGATGTGGAAGCGGGCGAGGACGGCGTGAGGCTTACTGATCTTTGCGCTCGCTGTTAATAACAGAAGGCAGTCGCCTCTCCGTGGGGTTGTCGCGAAAGGAGATCAACGGCTGAACGACAATCGCACGGATGAACACGGATCGACACGGATACAACCTTCGCATCTGTCGATGGTGGAGCAGCCGTATCCGTGAAGATCCGTCTGATCCGTGCGATTGTCGTTCAGGCAGTTGCCATTGGATCCGGCCGCTCGGTCCGATTGTCGTTCAGGCAGTTGCCAGTGAAGCCGCCCGGTCCTAGTTCAAAGGCTGTCCACGCATGACCACCACCGCCGCCCTTCTCTCCTCCGGGATGCGCCTCGAGGCGGCGCGCGCGAAGGCCGAGCTCTTCGCGCGCGCCAGGGCGGTGCTCGGTCGCGCAACCGGCTCCGCGCACTCGCACGCCCTGTTCGTTCCCGGACGCGTCGAGTTCCTCGGCAAGCACACCGATTACGCCGGCGGACGCAGCCTGCTCGCCGCCGTCGAGCGGGGCATCTGTCTCGTCGCGTCGCCTCGCTCGGATCTCATGATGCGCGTGATCGACGCGCGCTCGGGTGACGAGACGGCGTTCGCGATCGATCCCGCGCTCGAGCCGGTGGCCGGACACTGGTCGAACTATCCGATGACCGTCGCCCGACGCGTCGCGCGCAACTTTCCCGGGCTCGCGCGCGGCGCCGACGTCGC
>JABFXM010000515.1 GCA_013361745.1 Gemmatimonadaceae bacterium
GCGCTCTTCCGCGCGGCGCGCGCCGCGGCCCTCCTCGCCGGCCGCGACTTCGTGTCGCCGGACGACGTGAAGGACTACGCGCTCGCGGTGCTCCGCCACCGCGTGCTCGTCGCGCCCGAGCTCGAGGTCGAGGGTCGCAGCGCCGACGACGTCCTCAACGCGACGCTCAGCCGGGTGAAGGCGCCGCAGTGATCCTCGGCCGGCTTCGCGAGCGGCTGCGGTACCATCCGACGCGGCGGCTCGCCGTGGCGGTGGTGCTCCTCGCGCCGCTCTGGCTCCTCAGCGTCTTCCCGTGGGGGTGGGCGCCGGCGGTGCTCGCGCTCGTCGTGCTCGCGCTGCTCGCGGTCGTCGACGCGCTCGCGCTTCCCGCGGCGCACGACCTCGCGGTCGACCGCGAGCTCCCGCCGACGATCGGGGTCGGCGACAGCGTCGAGGGGGAAGTCCGCGTGAGCGGAAGCTGGGACGCGCCGCTGCGGCTACGACTGATCGACCAGCTCCCCTCCGCGCTCGACCAGGCGGCGGGGCGCGCACGCGACGTGCGCGTCATCGCGAAGGGCGGCGGGAGCGCGACGTTCCCCTTCACCGTCCGCGGCCGCGTGCGCGGACGCTGGCCACTCGGCCCGATCGTCCTCCGCGCGGTCGGACCGTTAGGCCTGATGGAGCGCTCGCTGCGCTATCCGCACGTGCAGCAGATCACGGAAGAGGTGATGGCCGGCCGCGCGCTCGCCGATTCGGTGATCGTCGCGCCGAGCATCGCCGGGATCGGCCGCTTCCGGCTGCTCGCCCTGCAGCAGCGACTGCGCGACACCGGAGTGCGGACGATCCGCCGCCGCGGCGAGGGGATGAGCTTCGCCGGGCTGCGCGAGTACGTCCTCGGCGACGACCCGCGCCGCATCGACTGGAAGGCGAGCGCCCGGCGCGACAAGCTGATCGCGCGCGAGTTCACCATCGAGCAGGGGCAGACGGTGATGATCGCCGTCGACGCCGGGCGACTGATGACGCAGCTCGCGGGGGAGTACTCTCGCTTCGAGCACGCGCTGAGCGCGGCGCTCATCCTCGCCGACGTCGCGCTCGCGAACGGCGACCGCGTCGGCTGCATCGTCTTCGACGACGACATCCGCGCCTTCGTGCCCCCCGGCAAGGGACGCGCGACGCTGCAGCGCATCCGCGACGCGCTCGTTCCCGCGGTGGCGACGATGGCCGAGCCGGACTACGCGCTCGCGTTCCGCACCCTCGCCGCGCGCCACCGCAAGCGCTCGCTGGTGGTCGTCTTCACCGACGCGATCGACGTGCGCGCGTCGCAGTCGCTGATCGCGCACACCTCGCGCAGCGCGGCGCGGCATCTCCCGCTCGTGGTCGCGCTGCGCAACGACGAGCTCTCCGCGGTCGCGGTGCCGCACGAGCGCGAGTCGACGGAGCAGGTCTACGAGAGCGCGGCGGCGGAGGAGCTGCTCTCGGCGCGCGACGAAGCGCTCTGGCGGATGCGCCGCGCCGGCGTCTCGGTGCTGGACGTCTCGCCGACGAAGATGACGGCGGCGGTGATCAACCGCTACCTGGAGCTGAAGGGACGGGCGGCGGTGTGAGGGCAGGAGAGTAAGGAGAGTGAGGGGAGTGAGGAGAGTAAGGAACGGCCAGCTGGCGGTGCCTTACTCCCCTTACTCCCCTTACTCCCCTTACTCCCCTTACTCCCCTTACTCGGCCACGCGCACAGGAGGGATCCGATGCTCGACCCGCTGAAGCCGGAGCTTCGCCTCCTCACGCCTCCCGGACCCGCGCGTACGCGTTCTCCTCGTCCGGCAGGTCCGCTTCCCCTCTCCACCCGCGCGTCAGCCAGAGGATCATCAGCAGCCCGCTCGTCACTCCCATCGCGACGCGATAGGGAAGAGGCCAGAAGGGATCGGCGGAGAAGAGACCCTCGATGAGCCCCGCGAAGAAGAGCAGGATCGTCGCGATCGTCGCGAGGCGGATCGCGCGGCGGCCCTGGAGCACGAGCGCCTCGCGCCGCGTCAGTGCGCCGGGAAGGAGGATCGCGTGCGCGAGCAGCAGTCCCGCGCCACCGGCGAGGCAGATCGCGCTCAGCTCGAGCACTCCGTGCGCGATGACGAAGCCGAGGATGATGCGCGCGACGCCGTGTGTCTGGTAGACGCCGATGCCGGCGCCGAGGCTGACGCCGTTGAAGACGAGGGCGAGTACCGTGCCGACGCCCGCGGTCGCGCCGGCGGCGAAGGCGACGAACGAGACCTTCATGTTGTTCGTCATGATGAAGCTGGAGACCATCGGGCGCTGCGTCTCGTCGTACGCGATGTAGCCCTTGCCGCGCGCCTCGTTCTGCGCCGCGGTCTCGACGCGGTCGTTCTTCCCCGGCGGCAGCAGCTCGTACTGCAGCTCCGGGTCGCGCAGCACCGCCTGCCAGGTGATCGCCGCGGGACCGAAGAGCAGCAGCGCCGCGGCGAGGATCGGACGCCAGGAGCGGCGCGCCTCCCGCGGCAGCGTCACGGAGAGGAAGGTCCACACCGTGTCGAGCGCGACCTCGCGGCGGCGGTAGAGCAGATTGTGTCCCGCCGCGACGAGCCGGCTCAGGTAGTAGAGCGCCTCCGTGTCGCGGCCGCGCGCCGCGGTGCGCAGTCGCGCGAGGTCGGCCGCCGCCTCGCGGTAGCGCGCGACGAAGTCGGCGATGTCGGTCTCGGGGAGCG
>JABFXM010000234.1 GCA_013361745.1 Gemmatimonadaceae bacterium
AGGCATTCGTTCACCGGCACACCACGTCCCTCGGCGACGCCGGCCGCGGTCGCCAGCTCCAGATCGGCCCGCACGCCCACCCCCGCGACGACGAGATAGGCGCCGAGCACCGTGCCGTCGTCCAGCGTCACGCTGCGGTCGTCGATCGTCCCGGCCGTGCGGCCGAGGTGGAAGACGACGCCGTGCTCCTCGTGCACCTTCCGGACGAAGCCGCCGAGCTCGGGCCCGAGCACGCGCTCGAGCGGCCGCTGCTCCGGCGCGACGACGTGCACCTCGAGCCCGCGCGCCCGCAGCGACGCCGCGACCTCGAGCCCGATGACGCTCGCGCCGATCACCACCGCCGTCTTCGCCTTCGACGCCGCGGCGATGATCCGCCGGCTGTCGGCCAGCGTACGCAGATAGTGCACACGGGGCACGTTGCCTGATGGTCCCGGGAGCCGCGCCGGCGTCGCGCCCGTCGCGATGAGGAGCGCGTCGTAGGAGAGACTGCTCCCGTCGCTCAGCGTCAGACGCTTCGCGCCGACGTCGATGCCCGTCGCGCGCGGGCCACGCCGCAGCTCGATCCCGTGCTCGCGGTACGCGTCTGCCGAGCGCAACGGGATCCACTCCTCCGGCGCGTTCCCGGCGAGGTAATCCTTGGAGAGATTCGGCCGGTCGTACGGCGCATCGGTGTCGCCGTCGAGGAGGATGATCGGCCCGGTGTAACCTTCTCGTCTGAGCGTGTCCGCGGCCGCGCTCCCCGCCGCGCCGGCGCCGACGATGACCACCGACGCCGGCGCCTTTGCTCGGCCGGCGACGGGCGCTGGCGATCCGCCGAGCTCGGGATCGCGCGGCTCGATCTTCTTGCCGACGAAGATCCGATCGTCGCGCCGCTCCACCTCCCAGCGCGGTATCGGCCGCAGCGCCGGAGTGCGGACGACGTCGCCGGTGCGGAGGCTGAAACAGGCGTGGTGCCAGGGACAGCGCACCTGCGCGCCGTCCATGATCCCCTCGGCGAGCGGGCCACCGTAGTGCGTGCAGGTCGCGCCGACGGCGAAGATCTCCTCGCCCACCCGTGCGAGAAGTACTGCATCGTCGCCGACGTGACCCGCGAGCATCGCGCCATCCGCGAGTGACGTGAGCGGAATGCCCCCGGCGAGATCGGGCCCCGCGGGGGCATTCGGCTGGTCGCTCATGTCGTCGCGCCGCCCAGCGTCTTCTGGATCTGCTTCGCGCGATCGAGATGGTGCTGGATCACCGGCGCCGCCTTCTGGATCAGCGACTTCAGCTCCGCGTTCTGCGCGGCGCCCAGCGCCTTGGTCGCGGTCTCGAGCACCTGCTGATGGTACGTCACCTCGTAGTCGATGTACGCCTTGTCCCACCCCTTCCCCTTCGCCATCGCGTTCAGGCTGTCCATCTCCGTCTTCGTCTGCTGCTCGCTCTGATCGCCGGCGGGCGCCTGCGGCGTCACCTTCAGCTTCTTCGCCAGCATCTGGCCCTGCTCGCGCAGCGAGTGATGCTCGCCGACCATCAGCCGCCCGAACTGCTTCACTTCGGGGCTCGTCGCCTTCGTCTCGGCGAGCTTTCCGCGCGCGCTGTCGGCGGCGTTGGCCTGGTCCAGGATGTAGACGATGTTCGGGTCGGTGAGCCCGCCGGCCGACGACGTGGTTCCCGTGGGCGTCGCATTCGCCATCGTGCCGCTGTCGTGCTGCGTCGAGCCCTGCATCGCGCCCGTGGAGGTGGTGGTCGTCGTGCTCGTCGTGTCCGACGACGCGTAGTTCTCCTTGCTCTTGCAGGCGGTGAACACCGCGCCGGCCGTGATGGCCAGCGTTCCGAGCATGCGTGCGTGCCTCGTCGTCATTCTGTCGTCTCCCCCTTCGATCGTTGAGAGTTTGCCCGCGGTGGCTACAGCGACTTCAGGTACTCGATGAGGTCCGACTTCTGCTGCGCCGTCAGGTTGAGATTGCGCAGCGTCACGTAGTGGTTCACGACGTCCGCCAGCGTCTTCGCGTTCCCGTCGTGGAAGTATGGCCCCACCAGCTGAGGCGGGTGATAGAGCCCGCGCAGTGGTGTCGTGCGATAGAGCTTGGTGACGCTGCGCTGCGCGTAGGCCGGATCCTGCCCCACCTCGCTTGTCGCATGTAGCTTGCCGTTGTTCACGTCCGTGAGCTGGGCGCCGACGTGGCAGCTCGAGCAGGTGCCGGCCCCCGTGAAGACGGCCTGTCCCCGCGCCGCCGCCGCGGCGTCGAACGCGGTCGCCGTCGGCTTCTCGAGGCTGAACTGGTACGCGCGCAGCGCGGCGAGCTTCGTGGCGTTCAGGTTTTCCGGTCCGTTGTGCACGCTCGCCCCGATGCGCGGATCGACGAAGGTGCCGTGCCCGTGCATCTGCGTCACGCCGACGTAGAGGTTCCAGTACGAGACCGTGTCGTCGCCGGTGTAGATCTCCTTCGCGACATGCCGCAGCCCGAACGCGGGCGGGATCACCACGGGCATGCTCTTCCCGTCGAAGTTGAAGCGCGGGTCGTACATCCCCGGCCCCCATGAGTTGTAGACCGCCTTCTGCGCCGACGTCAGCACCGGCGAGAGCGCGACGATCGCGCCGACGTTCAGCGTCCGGTTCGGCCAGCCGTCCAGCCGGTGCCCGATCCCCGGCGCGAACGCGTCGTCGACCGTCGAGTGGCACAGCGCGCAGGTGATGCCGACGCGCGTCAG
>JABFXM010000104.1 GCA_013361745.1 Gemmatimonadaceae bacterium
CTAGGTGGACTTCGACATCCCGCCGCAGCCCCACGGCCGCGGCATTCGCGAGATTCGCGCGCTCGTCGCGGCCGCCCCCGTCCCCGATGACGTTCGGTGGCTCGCCGACGAATGCTTCACCGCGATCGCGACCTGCGAAGGCGAGATCCACGGGATCGATCCGGCCGAAGTTCATCTGCATGAAGTCGGTGCGGTGGACGCCATCCTCGACGTAGTCGGATCGATCTGGGGTTTTCACCAGCTCGGCGTCACCGACTCCTACACCGGCCGCGTCGCGCTCGGCGACGGTACCGTTCGCGCGGCGCACGGGGTGCTCCCGGTGCCGGCACCGGCCACGCTGAAGCTTCTCGAGGGGATCGCCGTGAAGCCGGGTCCGGACGGGGCGGGGGAGCTCGTCACGCCGACCGGCGCGGCACTCCTGCGCGTTCTCACTCGCGGCCGCTCGATTTCGAGCTACGTGCCGCTGCGCAGCGGCTTCGGCGCGGGCACGAAGGACTTTCCGGATCGCGCCAATGTGTTGCGGCTCGTCCTTGCCGAGCGGACGGAGACGCCAGCCGCCGGTGTTCGCGAGCTCGTGCTGCTCACCGCCGACGTCGACGACATGACCGCCGAGCACCTCGCCGCGGCCGCCGACGGCCTTCGCACCGCTGGCGCGCTCGACGTGATCCTCGCTCCGATCGTGATGAAGAAGGGACGCGCCGGGACGCGCATCGAGCTGCTCTGCGATCCGGCCGACGCCGATTCGTTCGAGACGCGCATCCTGACGGACACGACGAGCATCGGGGTCCGCCGTACCGCCGTCCGCCGCCGCGCGCTCCCGCGCGAGACGATCGACGTCGACGTCCTCGGCCATTCCATCTCTGTGAAGCTCGTCACACGGCCGGACGGCTCACGCACCGGGAAGCCCGAGCACGACCAGGTGGTCAGGGTCGCCCAGGCGACAGGAACGCCGGTTACGGCTATATTTCGGGCCGCCGAACAGGCGGCGGAACGCGCGATTCGAGCGCGGGTATGACGCCGCGGTCGCTTCGGGTGCGGCCACGCTGAGTTCACTTCGAGGAGAGTCATGAACCTGTATCGCAGCCTTACCGCGCTTGGCGGCGCCATCGCGCTCACCGCGACCGGCGCGCGCGCGCAGCAGAGCAAGTCGTGCGACATCGACGAGAGCAAGCCGAAGGAGGTCGCGACCGCGAGCTTCATGGTGACTCAGGCTCGCACGCAGCCGGCCCAGAAGCGCAACGAAAGCTTCAAGAAGATCGTCAAGTCGCTCACCGAGAAGGGCGACGCGATGCCCAACCCGGCTGGCCGCAACTACGAGCTGGGGAAGGTTTTCTTCATCATGCTCGACGACAGCACCACCGCGCAGATGACGACGCGCGGTGAGCTCGGCTTCACGACCAACCCCACCGCGCAGGTGGACCTCGCGGTGCTCGCCGACTCGGTGATGCGCGTGGTCGAGACGACGTCGCCCGAGTGCAAGTCGCTCACCGACACCTGGCGCCGGCAGGCCGGTTGGCTCCGCGTGACGCAGAAGGCGAGCAACCTCTTCAACGCCGGCCAGTTCGACTCGGCGAGCTACTACGCGAAGCGGTCGATGCTGCTCGACCCCAACACGCCGTACGCCTATAGCATCCTCGCCTCGCTCGCCCAGAAGAACAACGACATTCCCGGCGCGATCAACTACACCCGCCAGGCGGCGGAAGCGGCCAAGTCGGACACGGTCTTCAACGAGCAGCGTCGGCTGTCCCTGTTCAACCTCGGCATCCTGATCGGCAGCCGCGCCGAAGCCGCGACGGGCGCCGAGCAGAAGCAGCTCGCGCAGGACGCCGTCACGTCCTTCAAGGCCTTCCTCGCCGAGGCGCCCGCGACTGACGAGAACGTCGCGACGGCGCGGAGCTCGATGGCGCGCATGATGACGGTCGCCGGAGACACGGCCGGGGTGAAGGCCACCTATGCCTCGGTGCTCGCCAACCCGGCGAACTACAGCGAGTACGAGCTGATTCAGGCGGGTCTCGCCGCCTCGCGCGCGGGCCGGGACACGGACGCGATCTCGCTGTTCAAGGTCGCGCTGGCGCAGAATCCGAACGGCCGCGACGCGCTCTACAACATGTCCGCGGCAGGCTTCAACGCCGGCAAGTACACCGAGGTCCTCCCGAGCGTGAAGCGGCTCGTCGAGATCGACCCGAACAACCCCGAGGTCTGGCGCATCATGGCTGGCGTCTATCAGGGGCTCTCCAAGGCGGAGAAGAACACCAAGGTCAAGGCGGCGCTGACGGATACGCTGCTCAAGGCTTACGAGAAGTACGAGAAGATGCCGACCGTCGTGACGGTGAAGTCATTCAACAAGAGCGCGACCGGGGCGACCCTCGGCGGCACGATCGAGAACCGCGGGACCGCCGCCGGCAGCTACGCGCTGACGGTCGAGTTCCTCGACAAGGCAGGCAATGTCGTCGCGACCCAGACCGCGAACGTCGGCCCCGTCGCCCCGAAGGCGAAGGCGGACTTCAAGGTCGACGGCACGGGCGCGAACATCATCGCCTTCCGCTATCAGTCGTTGAAGTAGTCGCTTCACCACCGCTCGGGACGCCCGGATGGAAGTCTCCATCCGGGCGTCTTTTTTTCGCGGCCTGAGCTCTTCGAACGCGGCCTCGACTGGCGTCCGAAGTCGCTCGCATTCCTTGATTTC
>JABFXM010000167.1 GCA_013361745.1 Gemmatimonadaceae bacterium
GAATCGGCGCTGACGGGGAGCTCGTAGCCCTCGTCGCCTAACGCTGCGCCGCCGCCGAGGCGCAGGCGGATGGTCTTCGCGGCGGCCGAGGCGTTGGCGACGGGCAGCGCGTTGTCGGTGGACTTGCGGAGAAGTGCCGCGAGCCAGTTCGCGCTCCGCGTCGCGTCCGCACCGCCGTCGGTGACGATCGCTGTCCCACTGTCGAGCACGAAGGGCTCGCCGGTCCCGACGGTGAACGACTCGGGGAGCGGGACCAGCTGCGGAGTGGTGACGATCGGTCCGCGCTCGGCAGGAGGCGCCGGCGCGGGGGCAGGGGCGGGGGCCGGGGCGGGGGCGGGACTGACCGGCGCGGGAGCCCGCGTGGGGCCGCAGGCGCCGATTGCGGAGAGCGCCACGAGGGTGGCGAGTCGCGCGACGAGTCTCTCGGGCATTTTCCCTTCTGGACGGAACGCCATGGACGGTTATGATCGGGTGGAGAGGAACGAACCGGCGCGAACGTAGAGCGAATTCCGCCGCGGGTCAATCCGGTGGATCGCCTCGCGCCGATGCGCGGGAGAGTCACTCAGTCCCGGAGGTGCGCGAATGTCGACGAGATCGTCCTTCATCGCCTTCCTCGCCCTGGCGGTCGTCGCCTCAGGCGCGACGTCGTGCGGCACGGACAACAAATTCGGCCCTGATCGCGTCGGTCCGCCCGCGCGGGTGGTCAAGATCAGCGGGGACTCGCAGCAAGCCGCGGTTACGACTCGCCTTGCGGACTCTCTCGTCGTCGAGGTCGACGATGCGACTGGCCATCCGCTGAGAGGAGCGCCGGTGACGTTCACAGTCGTCTCGGGGCATGGGAGCGTGTCGCCCGCGCAGGCCGCCACGGACGAGAACGGGCTCGCGCGCGCCTCATGGGTGCTCGGCACCTCGACCACCGACAGCCAGCGCGTCGTCGCGCGGGTCGCGGGTTCCAGCGCCACCGCGGCGACCTTCGTCGCGATCGCGAGGGTCGGGCATCCGATCACGATGCAGATGGTACGGGGGGAGTTCCAGACGGGGACGCTCGGCGCGCCGCTCTCGCAGGACCTCGTCGTCCGCCTCGTCGATCCCTACGGCAATCCCGCGGCCGAATACGGCGTGTTCTGGGGGGTGACGATGGGCGGATCGATCACGCCCAAGTTCGTGAAGGCGGACGCGGACGGCTACGCCCGGGCGCGATGGACGCTCGCCACGACCAGCGACTCCGTTGGCACCGCGACCGCGTTCTTCTACGATCCGATCCCGCAACTCCTCTACTTCCACGCGGTCCTCGCCTCGCCCTGACGCGAGCGCGCCGCCTCGTGAGAGGGCGGCCCGCTCGCGAAGCATCGGGGCGGGGTGATGCCTAACGTGCGTCGAGCTTCCGGCCCGCGTTCAGGTTGTCCCAGTTCAGGATCGTGTTGAAGACCAGCGCGTAGCTGCCCAGCGTCTCGCCGCGCCACATCGGATTGCTCGCGAAGAGCACGACATGTCCCTTCTGCAGCGGGACGTCGACGACGATCGGGCGCTGCGCGATGTCGCCGCCGCCGTCGAGGAGGCCGGAGACGAGCAGATCCTTCTGGTCGCCGAAACGGAGCGCGACGCGCGGCCGCTGGTCGGGGGGGATGATGTTGATCGGGCTGCGGAGCTGCTCGATGGTGAGCGGGGCGAGCTCCCAGCGCTCGGACTTCGGCAGATTCTCCGGCATGAAGGCGGTGTCGAGCGGCGGACGCCCCTGCACGACGTCGGGATCGTCGGCTGTGCCGCGGCCAGTCGCGCGACTCTCCGTGCCGCCGAAGCGGGAGCCGCGGCCGCCATACTTCAGCGCCGAGACGTTGAAGCTGCTCCCCTCGTCGCTGTAGATCGCCATGTTGTCGCTCACGCCGTAGACGATCGGGCTCGCGTCGTCGACGAGCTTCGAGCGGAGCAGACTGCCGACGACGCGGAGGCGCGGCACGGTGTTGACGCTGACCCCGTTCGCCATCCCGAGCTGCACCGCGAAGTCCGCGGTGTTCTCCGCCGTGATGAGCACCCCGCCGTTCGCGACGAACTGCTGGAGCGCGGCGAGCCCGTTCCATCCCATGCCGGGCCGGATGTCGTCGGTCTCGTCGGTGTTGCCGAGATTGGGCGTCAGCTCGGTCTTCTTCCATGGCATCGGGTTCCGCCACATCGGGAGCCCCTCGATGATCTGCTGATTGCTGCCACCCGCGGGTGGGAAGATGATGACGTCGTACTTCGCGTTGAGATTCGACTCCTTCGACAGGTCCTGCGTGCTGATGTAATCGTACGGGATCCTGTTGAAATCGAACGCCATGCGCCACCAGCCCTCGGTCTGCGTCGAGATCCAGTCGTGCATGATCGCGACGCGCGCGGCGCGCGCCGGATGCGTCTTCACCGGCGGCGCGGCGCCAAGCGCGATGACCGGCACGCCGAGCTCCTTCGCGGCGCGATCGAGCTCACCGCTGGAGATGCCGCGGACGATGTACGATCCGCGCGGGAAGCTCCGCTTGCCGGCCGAGAAGGCGTCTTCGGCGACCTGAAAGTCGGCGCTCTTCAGCTGGTAGCGCAGGGTGGCCAACGCGTTGTCGCCGTTGTTCTCGATCGCGAACACCGAGCCGCTCCCCGAGACGCCGCCCTCGGGGCGGATCGTGCCTTCGACGCGCTGCATCTTCGCGTCGAACACCT
>JABFXM010000418.1 GCA_013361745.1 Gemmatimonadaceae bacterium
GGCAATGGTTCGAGTCAGTCTCGTCGCGAATGGTGGGATCGCCGATGAGCTGGGGATCGTTCCAGGTACCGAGCTTCTCACGGTCAACGGCCGCGAGCTCCTTGACTTTCTCGACTGGGAGTTCCTCACCGCTGACGAGGAGCTCCTGATCACCGCGAAGCTCCCCGACGGCGAGCTGGTCGAGTACGACATCGAGCGGCCCGAGGGCGAGCCGATGGGCCTCGAGCTCGAGCCGCCCTCCGTTCGCCGCTGCGCTAACCGCTGCGAATTCTGCTTCATCGAGGGTCTGCCCAAGGGTCTTCGCAAGCCGCTGTACATCCGCGACGACGACTACCGCCTCTCCTTCGCCTACGGCAACTTCGCGACGCTCTCCAACGTCAAGGAGCGCGACATCGCCCGCATCCTCGAGTACCGCCTCTCCCCCCTGTACGTCTCGGTGCACGCGACGCCGTGGGAGGCCCGGAAGAAGCTCCTCAACAATCCGCGCGTCCCGAACATCCTCGAGCAGCTCACCCGGCTCGCTGAGGGTGGGAACCAGTTCCACACCCAGATGGTGGTGGTGCCGGGGCTGAACGACGGCGAGGTGCTCGAGCAGTCGCTCAGCGATCTCTGGAGCTTCGGCGACGCGGTGCTGTCCGTCGCCCTCGTTCCCGTCGGCGTCACGCAGTTCTCGCATCTCTATACGGGCAAGCCGATGGACGAGGCGAACGCGCGACGGATTCTCGCGGCGGTCGACCGCTGGGAGGAGCGCGCGCTCGTCGAGCGTGGCGAGAAGTGGGTGCGCGGCTCCGACGAGCTCTATCTCCTCGCGAACGAGGAGCTGCCCGGGCCGGAGCATTACGGCGAGTTCGCGCAGGTCGAGAACGGCGTCGGTGCCGTCACGCTCCTGCGGAAGCGCGTGCGCGACGGGCTCGGCGAGCTGCCGCGCCTCGATGGCCGCCGCATCGGCGTCGTCACCGGCGTTTCCATGGCGCCGATCATGCCGCAGCTCCTCGACGAGCTCACCGAGGCGACCGGAGCGCGCTTCGAGCTGATCTCGATGACCAACTCGCTCTTCGGCCCGACCGTGTCCACCGCCGGTTTGCTCGTCGGAGCGGACATCCGGCGCGCCCTCGAGTCCCGTCACGACCTCGACATGGCCCTCATTCCCGCGGAGACGATCAACGAATCGGGCGTCTTCCTCGACGACGAATCCTTCATCGCCGTGCGCGAGTCGCTGCCGATGCCCGTCTATCCGTCCTACGACTTCATCGACGCCCTGGTCCCGGAAGGGGAGCGGGCGACCGTATGAACGTCCCGGTCGTGGCCCTCGTCGGACGGCCGAACGTCGGCAAGTCCGCGCTCTTCAACCGCATCGTCGACAGCGACGCCGCAATCGTCTCCGACGAGGCGGGGACTACGCGTGACCGTCACTACGCGCGCGCGCAGTGGAATGGCCGCGACTTCTGGCTGGTCGACACGGGAGGCATCAACGAGGAGTCGCGTTTGCCGATGGATCTCGAGATTCGCCGGCAGGTCCAGGAGGCGATCGGCGAGGCCGACCTGCTCCTGCTCGTGCTCGATGCGAAGGTCGGCATCCATCCGAGCGACGCCCGCATCGTCGACATCCTTCGCGATTCGCAGAAGCCCTGGCTCGTCATCGCGAACAAGGTCGACGACCCGGCCTCGACCGACTTCTACGAGCTGTACAACCTCGGCGCCGGCGATCCGATTCCGGTCTCGGCCAACAATGGCAAGGGCTCGGGAGACCTCCTCGACGTGATCGTCGAGCGCATTCCGGAGGTGTCGTCGCCCGCGGAGGAGCAGCTCCACGTGGCGGTGATCGGCCGCCCGAACGTCGGCAAGTCGTCCTTCGTGAACCGGCTCCTCGGCGAGGACCGCCTCGTCGTCTCCGACGTCGCCGGCACGACACGCGACGCGATCGACACGCCGATGCGCTACCACGGTCGCGATTTCGTCTTCATCGACACCGCGGGGCTGCGGCGGCAGTCGCGCGTCGACGAAGGCATCGAGTTCTATTCCGGGCTGCGTACCCAGCGCGCGATCGAGCGCGCCGACATCTGCGTCCTGCTCGTCGACGGCGCCGAGGGGCTGCACAATCAGGATCTCAAGATCGCGCACCTCGCGTGGGACGAGGGACGCGGCCTGATCATGGTCGTCAACAAGTGGGACATCAAGGAAGAGAAAGGCGACAAGTCGGCCGCGCACTTCGAGCGCGACGCCGCCGAGAAGGCGCCCTTCCTCAAGTTCGTCCCCTGGCTGTTCACCTCCGCGCTCACCGGCCAGCGCGTCAACAAGGTGCTCGACATCATCCTCGCGGTCGAAGCGGAGCGGAAGAAGCGCATCCCGACCTCGGAGGTGAACGAAGGGCTGCACAATCTGCTCGCCCGCCGTCAGCCGCCGCAGGCCTCGGGGCGTGAGGTCAAGCTCAACTACGCGACCCAGGTTTCCGTCGCTCCGCCGACCATCGCCGTGTTCGGGAACCATCCCGACCTCGTCCAGGAGCATTACGTGCGCTTCCTCCACAACGGGTTTCGCGAGATGTGGGGCTTCACCGGGAGCCCGCTCCGGATCGTCCTCAGGCGCAAGGCGGCGTAGGTGCACCCGGCGGTCGCGGTCGTCGTCGGCTACATCCTCGGCTCCATCCCGTTCGCCTACCTCGCCGGGAAGCTGACGCGAGGCATCGATCTCCGGCAGCACGGCTCGGGAAACCTCGGGGCGACGAACGTCTATCGCACGTTAGGCGGGAAGATCGCCGCCGTCGTGCTCGTCCTGGACGCGCTGAAGGGCGCCATCCCGGTGCTGCTCGTCCGGCGATTCGCCGTCGGCGACCACCTCGCGCTCTGGGCCGTGGCGGCCGGGATCGCGGCCATCGCCGGTCACGCGAAGCCGATCTTCCTGCTCTGGCGCGGAGGAGGGAAGGGTGTCGCGACCGCCGCGGGCGTCTTTCTCGCGCTGGCGCCCGTTCCGACGCTCGTCGCGCTCGTCACCTGGCTGCTCGTCGTGCTCGTGAGCGGATATGTCTCCCTCGCATCGCTCGCCGCGGCGGTCGCGCTGCCCGTCGCCATCGCGGTGCTGCTCGGGACCGGGTCGGTGCTTTTCGGTGTGAGCGTCGCGATCGCCCTCTTCGTCTTCTGGACGCACCGCGGGAACATCGGCCGGCTGCGCCGCGGGGAGGAGCACCGCTTCGGCAGAAAGGCACGCGCGTGATGCGTTGCGCGGTGATCGGCGCCGGCGCGTGGGGCACCGCGCTCGCCAATGTGCTCACCGAGAACGAGCACGACGTCGTTCTCTGGGCGCGCGAGAGCGACGTCGTCGAGTCGGTGAACGGCCGGCAGGCCAACGATCGATTTCTGGCGGGCCATGCTCTCGACGCGCGCCTGCGAGCGACGGGTGACATGCGCGAGGCGGTTGCCGACGCGGAGCTCGTCGTCTACGTGCCTCCGTCGCATGCGCTGCGCGCCGTCGCCGCCGCCGGTCGGCACGCGGTCGCCCCGGTTGCGACCGTCGTCGTCGCCAGCAAGGGAATCGAGCGCGGCACGCTCGCGCTCATGACGGAGGTCGTCGCCGAAGAGCTGCCGGGTCGCGCCGTGGTCGCGCTGTCCGGTCCGAGCTTCGCCGCCGAGGTCGCCGATCGTCAGCCGACCGCGATCGTCGCCGCATCGGAGAGCCGCGGCGCGGCGACGGTGGCGCAGGAGGCGTTCAGCAACTCCGTCCTCCGGGTCTACACGACGGAGGACATCGTCGGCGTCGAGCTGGGTGGCTCGCTCAAGAACGTCATGGCCGTCGCGACCGGGATCGCGGAAGGTCTCGGGCTCGGCTTCAACTCGCGCGCGGCGCTGATCACGCGCGGGCTCGCCGAGATGAGCCGCCTCGGCGTCGCGTTAGGCGCGAGTCCGCGCACCTTTGCGGGGCTGGCCGGCCTCGGCGACCTGGTGCTCACATGCACCGGCTCACTCAGCCGCAACCGCGCCCTCGGCTTCGACATCGGCAAGGGCGCGACGCTCGACCAGGCGCTCGAGGGGCGGGAGACCGTCGCTGAAGGTGTGGTGAGCGCGGCGAGCGCCCTTGCGCTCGCGGAGCGCGAGGGCGTCGAGATGCCGATCGTCGCCGCGGTGAATCGCACGCTGTTCGAAGGCTATCCTGCGCAACGAGCAATCGAGGATCTCATGGGACGCGAGTTGCGTCCGGAAAACGACCGATGAGCGCCGAGCCAGTCCAGGAATTCTTCTCCATCGGGGAGGTCTGCACGCTGACCGACCTCAAGCCGCATGTGCTTCGCTACTGGGAAAGCCAGTTCCGCTTTCTCAATCCCGCGAAGAACCGCTCGGGGAACCGCGTCTACCAGCGGAAGGAGATCGAGCTGATCATGCTCGTGAAGCATCTCCTCTACAGCGAGAAGTACACGATCGACGGCGCGCGCCAGAAGATCGACGAATACCGCCGCGGCGGCGAGCTGCGACCGGCGGCGCGCGCGGCGCTGGACGTCGAAGTCGCCGAGGCGCTCGAGGGCGAGATCGGCGAGATCCTGGGCATCCTCGACGGAACCCGCTCACCCGCGGCATGAAGGACGTGGTCTGCGTCATCCCGGCATTGAACGCGGCGGCGACCCTGCCCGCGGTCCTCGCCGGCGTGCGCGGCGCGCTTCCCGGGGCGCTCCTCGTCGGCGTCGACGACGGGTCGCGCGATGCGACGGGCGACGTGCTGCGCGAGCGCTGCGACGTCGTCGAGGTCTTCACAGAGAACGTAGGGAAGGGTGCCGCGCTCCGCGCCGGCTTCGCACGCGCTCTGGCCATCGGCGCTCGACGCGTGCTGAGCCTCGACGCGGACGGCCAGCACGACCCTGAGTACGCGCCTCGCCTGATCGCGGCGCTCGAACGGGCGGACATCGCCGTCGGTGAGCGTATACGCGCCGGCTCCGCGATGCCGCTTCGTCGACGGGTCTCGAACGCCCTCTCCACGGCCGCGATCAGCGCCGTCGCCGGACGGGCGCTTCCCGACACGCAGTGCGGCTTCCGCGCGATCCGTCGCGAGGTCCTCGAGACGGTGACCGGAGTCGGCGACCGATACGAGTTCGAGACCGACTTCATCATCCGCGCGGCGCGTCGCGGCTATTCCATCGTCGCGGTCCCGGTCCCGACCATCTACGGCGCGAAGAGCCACTTCCGCGAGTGCCGCGACGCCGCCCGGGTCATCGCGACGATCTGGCGGCATCGATCGGGGACGGCGCACTGATGCGACTTCTCCTCACGAACGATGACGGGATCCTCGCGCACGGGCTGGCCTGTCTGCTCGAGGCCGCGGAGCCGCTCGGGGAGGTCACCGTCGTGGCCCCGGACCGCGAGCAGAGCGCGACGAGCCATTCTCTCAGCCTGCACCATCCGCTTCGCCCGATCGAGCGAGGAGAGCGCCGTTTCCAGATCGACGGCACGCCAACGGACTGCGTCATGCTCGCCGTCGAGGCGCTGATGCCCGAACGTCCCGACTTCGTCCTCAGCGGGATCAACCATGGCCAGAACATGGGCGAGGACGTGCTTTATTCGGGCACCGTGGCCGCCGCGATGGAAGGGCTCGCGCTCGGCATCCCCTCGCTCGCGATCTCCTTCGCCGGCGGGGATCTGAGAGCGGATCTCACCTACCTCAGGGAACAGGTGAAGGTCCTCAATCCGCTCCTGCGTCATCTCACCTCGCTCCCGAGCTTTCCGCGCGACACGCTGCTCAACATCAACCTTCCCCCGCTCCCCGCAGATCAGGTGAAGGGAGTTCGGCTCACCAGGCTCGGACGCAGAGTCTACTCGAACTCTCTCAAGCCGATGGAAGACCCGTGGGGGCGGAAGATCTACTGGATCGGAGGGGGCTCGATCAGCTGGTCGGGTCCGGAGGACTCGGATTTCCAGGCGGTGCGGGACGGCTTCGTCTCGGTGACGCCCCTGCATCTCGACCTCACGCACTACCACATGCTCGAATCGGCGGGGGACTGGTGGCGGGACCTCTAGACGGCGAGATGCGCTCGTCGCGGCGTCGGCTCGTGGAGACTCTGCAGGAGCGGGGGATCAAGGACCTCACCGTCCTCCGAGCCTTCGAGCAGACCCCGCGGCACGTCTTCGTGCCGACCGGCGTGCGTCACCGCGCCTACGAGGACTCGGCACTGCCCATCGGCAATGGCCAGACGATCTCTCAACCGTCGATCCACGCGCGCTATCTCGAGCTCCTCAAGCTCACGGGACGTGAGAAAGTGCTGGAGGTCGGAACGGGATCTGGTTATCAGACCGTGCTCCTCGCGCACCTCGCCTCGCAGGTATTCTCCATCGAGCGGATCGCGCCGCTGCTGCAGGGGGCGCGCGAGGCCATCGCCAAGTGCGGCGTCCGGAACGTGTCGCTTCTTCTCGGGGACGGCACGCTCGGATGGCGCGAGTATTCGCCGTACGATGCGATTCTCGTCAGTGCCGCCGCGCCGAGCGTGCCGCAGCCCCTCGTCGAGCAGCTCGCGGAAGGCGGGAGGTTGTTGATCCCGCTCGGCGGCCAGGACGTTCAGACGCTAGCCGTTCTCACGAGGAAGAACGGCCAGATCCATCGTGAGGACATCCTGCCGGTCCGCTTCGTTCGGCTCCTCGGGCAGCATGGGTGGCAGGGGTGACGCAGGCGGCCTCGGCGTAACTCTTTGGGGCTCTGCTCGTCGATAGTGCACCAAGTCAGTGCCCACGTTCGCGGAACCTCATGCCTGATCAGCACGACAGCGCGCAGCGTCCCCGCCCCTTCGTGCCGCCGGTCCGCCCGTTCCGGGGGCCGGCGACGGCCACGCGTCCGGCGTCGACTCCGCTGACTCCGCTGACTCCGCCTAACGGCGGGCGCTCGGGAGCGCCGTTCGTCGCGCGCCGCCCGGCGAAGACGGAGCTCGAAGGGCCGATGCCGAGCCAGTCGGCGGCCCCGGCGGTCGAGGCCGCGGTCGTTCCCGACCCGACGGTCATCGTCCCGCAGTCGCCAGCCGTACTCGAGACGGAACCGGTCACCCGCACCGCGACCGGCGGCGACGACGCGCATCTCTACGGGCACGACCCGTTCAGCGCCGGTCCCGCCACGCGCGTCGCCGCCGCGGTGGATCCCACCGAAAGCGCGCCGCAGAACAGCACGGCCCGTGAGGACGCCGCGACCGCGCTGGCCGGGCTCCCGTTCTTCGACGACAACGGCGGCGAGCACGAGGCAGGGGCAGAGACGGCCCGAGTCCACACCTCGGGGAAGCTGCACCGCGTCGAATTCGACCCGGCGGTGGTTCTCGAAACGATCGCCGGACGGATCCGGAGCGGCGCACTGCGGTTGCCGGACCTCGATCCGCGAGATAGCGAAGAAGCGACGCTCGCGGCGATTCTGGCGGCCCTCCTCCGCTATTCGCGCCGATGAAGGACTCGGACCGTCTCCACGTTCGCATCGCGGGTCGCGTGCAGGGAGTCGGCTTCCGGTGGTTCGTCCGCGAAGAGGCTCGTCGCCTCCAGCTCGCGGGGTGGGTGCGCAATCTGCCGTCCGGCGAGGTCGAGCTCATGGCGGAGGGGCCTCGCGACGCGCTCGACGCGCTCGCACGCGCCGTCGGGCAGGGGCCGCCGGGCGCTCGCGTCGAGGTCGTCCATCAGCTGCCCGGCCATGTACAGGACGACGAGCTGCCATCACCCTTCGCGATAGAGCGATGAGCTCCACCGAATCCGGGCTCCGCGCTCGACTCCGCGCGGCGATTCGCGACGTCCCGGACTTCCCGAAGCCCGGGATCGTCTTCAAGGACATCACGCCGGTGCTGGCCGATCCGGGGCTGTTCGCGGAGACGATCGATGCGCTGGCCGCGCCCTTCGCGGGGCGCGGCATCACGCACGTCGCGGCAATCGAGAGTCGGGGATTCCTGCTCGGAGCGCCGGTCGCGCGCGTCCTCGGGGCCGGGCTCGTCCCGATGCGCAAGGCGGGGAAGCTTCCGTGGACCACGCAGCGCGAGAGCTACGATCTCGAGTACGGGGCCGATGCACTCGAGGTCCACGCTGATGCCTTTGGCGACGCGACTCGCGTCCTGATCGTCGACGACGTGCTCGCGACCGGGGGGACGGCGGCCGCCGCCGCTCGGCTCGCGCAGCGCTGCGGAGCCCGTGTCGAGGGGTTCTCATTTCTCATGAGCCTCGGCTTTCTGGGCGGGCGTGCGCGCCTCGACGTCGCGACCGTGGAGTCGCTGCTCGAGTATTGAGCTGGCTGGACCGACGACGGTCCGCGGCCGAACTCACTTTTCTCTCGACGAAGCAGATGCAGCAGATCAAGGGAAGTGTAGTCAAGTCTCGACTGGCGTTCGTCGAGGAGAATTTCGGGTGTGAAGCCGTGAACCGGGTGTTGTCGACACTGTCGGAGGCCGACCGGAAGTCGTTGTCGTCCATCCTCACGGTGAAATGGTATCCGCTAGAGCTCGGTACCCGGCTCGATGAAGCCATCGTGAACGTCCTGGCCGCCGGGAAGCCGGAGTTCTTCGAGCGCCTCGGAGCCGCGTCGGCCGACAAGAACCTGTCGGGCGTGCACAAGGCGTTCATCTCCAGCAGAGACCCGCACGCCTTCCTCACGCGGACGCCGGCGATCTACTCGATGTACTACGAGAAGGGGCGCCGTGAGTACGAGAAGACAGGGGACCGCTCGGCGACGCTCACGACGTACGACGCGGAAGTCTTCAGCGCGCCCGACTGCCTCACCATTGTCGGTTGGCATCGCCGGGCGCTCGAGATGTGCGGCGCGACGAACGTGCAGGTGACGGAGGAAGAGTGCCGTGCGCGGGGCGCGGCCGTCTGCCGGTACCACCTCAGCTGGGATTGAGCGGCCGCGACGGCTCGCGCGGCCGAGGGTCGCGTCGCGACCTCGGCCGCGTTATGTTTCCGGGCCGTGCGCTGGCGTCCACGAACGGACAGCCGCACGGTGACGCGCCCCTGTAGCTCAGGTGGATAGAGCAGCGGTTTCCTCAACCGTTGGCCGGGTGTTCGAATCACCCCAGGGGCATCGCGCGCCGACTGCGCGCGTCGCGCCATCAACCAGAATCCAGAGTAGCGATGGAACGGACCGAGGAGCGCGCCGCGGGCGGCGGCGTCGACGAGCGAACGGAATCGATCTTCGAGTGGCTTCACGCGAACTCGCGGCTCTTCGGCATCGCGCTGGCGGTGGTCGTCGCCGTCGCGCTGGGCGGCTGGCTGTATACGCGGGCGCAGGCCGGCAAGGAGCTGCGCGCCGAGCAGGATCTGCAACGCGCCCAGGCCTCGATGGTCCAGGGTAACACGCCGCTGGCGCAGACCGACCTCGAGAAGCTGGTATCGTCCCGCGGCGGAACCTCGGGCGCGTCGCAGGGGGCGATGCTGCTGGCGCAGCTCCACTACCAGGCGGGCGAGTATCAGAAGGGGATCGACGTCCTGGAGAAGAGCGGCGCCGCGCGCAAGGAGTTCTCCGCGCCGGTCGAGGCCCTGATCGGGGACGGCTACTCCCAGCTCGGGAGGTACAGCGAGGCGGCCGCTCATTACCGGAAGGCCGCCGACGCGACGCGCTTCAAGGCGGACCGCGAGAACTACCTGGCGGACGCGGCCCGGAACCTGACCGAGGCGAAGGACACCACCGCCGCCCGGCAGATTTGGCAGGACCTCGCCGGGGACGAGAGCAGCCCGCTGGCGGCCGAGGCCAAGATCAGACTCGGCGAGCTTCTGGCCAGGCCGGCTGCGAAGAGCTGACGGCCGAGAGGACCATCGAAGCGCCCGCGGCCGACGCCGCGGGCGCTTTCTTTTGGGCGGCCGCAAGAACTGACGCCGCAGTGGAACCAGCGTTCGAAGGCCAAGGTGCGCCTCGATCCACGGCCGCTCCTCCGAACGCAGTGCAGCGATGCTGACGGCTTCCGGCAGGGGCGGACTCGCGCCGTGGAGTCGAGAGCTGGACAAGCGCCGAGGCCGCTGTCCATACTCAGACGGGCGCCAATTGATTCGTATAATATGTATTATGTAAACCCAAGCCCGGTGAAAACTGTGGAGAACTGTTCGCCCTCCACTGTGGGAATCACTGCTAACTCCTTGTCCTGTTGCCTTTTGCCACCCGATC
>JABFXM010000237.1 GCA_013361745.1 Gemmatimonadaceae bacterium
CCCTGGACGGATCGGCGCATGCGTGCCTAACGGTGGAGGGAGTCGAGCAGTGCGCGCCAGTCGCGGGCGATCTCCTGCGTCGCCCGCCGCGCCGCGGGCACGACGCCGGTGAGGCTGATGAAGCCGTGGCCGAGCGACTCGAAGCGCCGCAGTCGCGAATCGGTGCCGCTCGCCCGCAGCTCGTGCGCGTACGCCTCGCCTTCGTCGCGGAGCACGTCGAAGCCGGCGGTGACGACGAGCGCGGGTGGAAGGCCCCCGAGGTCCGCCGCGTGGAGAGGCGAGATCCTGTGATCACCGCGGGAGACGCCGGTCCCCGCGACGTACAGGCGCGTGAACGCCTCGCGATCCGCGCTGGTGAGGATGTAACCCTCGCCGAACAGATCGTGCGACGCGCGCGGCGTCGTCGCATCCGTCGCGGGATAGATCAGCAGCTGCGCGGCCGGCGACGCTCCCTCGCGCGTCGCCAGTCGCGCCGCGACCGCCGCGAGATTCCCTCCCGCGCTGTCACCGCCGATCGTCACCCGCCCATCCCCGCCCAGCGCCCCTCCATGCTCGCGCGCCCAGCGCAACGCCGTCAGCGCGTCCTCGAGCGCTGCGGGGAAGGGATGCTCCGGCGCGAGCCGGTAGTCCACGCTGAGCACGTGCATCCGCGCGACCGCGCAGAGGATGCGGCACGGCTCGTCGTGCGTCTCGATGTCACCGAAGACGAAGCCGCCACCGTGCAGGAAGACGAGCACCGGCTGCGGGTCGGCTGCGGCGGGGGCGTAGTGCCGCACCGCCAGCGATCCCGCGAGCCCCGCGATGGCGAAGTCTCGCGTCGCGCGGACGGGAGTCTTCGGCCCCGCGAACGCGGTCGCCTCGCGCCTGAAGCGTCGCCGCGCCGCCGCGATGTCGACCCCCGGCATCGCCAGCGGGACCAGACCCCGCCACTGCCGCAGCGAGCGGACGAGCTGGAGCTGCGGGTCCAGCCGCTGCCCGTCGATGATCACCGTGCGCTGCCCCGAAAGCAGTACCTGCACCTTCTCCGGCAGCCGCGCCAGTCCGCGCACGACGCCGAGCTGCAGCCGCTCGCCTAACGCTCGCCCGCGGGGGCTCATCGAGCCTCCGTGAGGCGGCGCCCCAGGTAGTCGCGCGCCCGCAGCCGCGACAGCCGTCGGCGAAAGCGCCAGGTGAAGTCGGGCCAGATCGTCGAGTTGCGACCGGTCACGTCGAGATACCAGCTCGCGCACCCGCCCGCGGTCCACACCGTCCCGCGCATCCGGCCCTCGACCTCGGCGACGAACGCCTCCTGCGCCTCCGCCCTCGGCTCGATGGACGAGAGGCCCGCACGCTCCATGTAGCGAAGCACCTTCATCACCTGCGCCAGCTGCGCCTCGATCATGTAGACCACCGAGCTGTGGCCGAGCCCCGTGTTCGGGCCGAGCAGCATGAAGAGGTTCGGGAATCCCGCGGCCATCGTCCCGAGATACGCCTTCGGGCTGCCCACCCACGTCTCGCTCAACGTTCGCGCCTCGAGCCCGATCGTCGTCGGGCGGAAGCCGGTGGCGTATATGATCGCGTCTACCGGTCGTTCGACACCGGCGCGATCGACGATCGAACGCTCGCGGATCTCGCCGATCCCCGTCGTGATCACCTCGACGTTGGGCTGCCCCAGCGCCGGCAGGTACTCGTTGGTGAGCAGGATGCGCTTGCATCCCATCGTGTAACCCGGAGTGAGCTTCGCGCGCAGCGCCGGATCGGCGATGGTCTTCTTCAGGTGACGGAACGCGACCCGTTGCGCGCGCTGCATCATCCTCGGATGACGGAAGAGGACGACGAGCGCCTCGTGCTGCAGGTAGATGCGCGCGCGATGCAGCCGCTGGAGGAGCGGCCAGCGGCGGAAGCGTCGGCGCTCCTTCTCGCTGAAGTCGCGGTCGAGCCGCGGCAGGATCCAGGGCGGCGTGCGCTGGTAGACGTCGAGCTTCGCGACCCGTCGCTGGATCTCGGGAACGAACTGCACGGCCGATGCGCCCGTGCCGATCACCGCGACGCGCCGCCCCGTGAGATCGCAGGCGTGATTCCACTGCGCCGAGTGGAACGACACGCCCCGGAACCGCTCGGCGCCCGGCAGATCGGGGACGACCGGATCGCTGAGCGGCCCCGTCGCGACCACCACCACCGACGCGGTGAGCGTTCCCGCGGAGCTCTCGATGCGCCAGCGCTGCGCGTCCTCCTCCCATCGCATCGCGCGGACGTCGTGACCGAACCGCACGTGTGGCATCACCCCGAAGCGCTCGGCGCAATCGCGCAGGTAGCGCCGGATCTCCGGCTGGCGCGAGAAGCTCCGCGTCCAGTCCGGATTGAGCGCGAAAGAGAAGGAGTAGAGGTGCGACTCGACGTCGCAGGCGCACCCCGGATAGCTGTTGTCCCGCCACGTCCCGCCGATGTCGTCCGCCCGCTCGAGCACGACGAAATCACCGATGCCGCGCTTCTTCAGCTGGATCGCCATCCCCAGCCCACCGAAGCCGCCGCCGATGATCGCGATGCGGGTGTCGACGCTCGTCCGGTCCGGCAAACGCTTCACCTCGTGACGTGAGATCGAAGGGCTGTAAGATACGAGCCGGCCGGGGCGCCAGCAGCCTTTCGCCGTACGAGATCGCGTCGCCGGCGAGCCCGCCGACGGCGGCC
>JABFXM010000038.1 GCA_013361745.1 Gemmatimonadaceae bacterium
CCATCTTCATCTCCTCGTTCACCGTCGTCGCCCGGACGTCGAGCGCCCCGCGGAAGATGAAGGGGAAGCCGAGGACGTTGTTGACCGGGTTCGGGTAGTCGCTGCGTCCCGTCGCGATGATCGCGTCGTCGCGCACCGCGCGCACTTCGTCGGGCAGGATCTCGGGGACGGGATTGGCGAGCGCGAAGATGATCGGCGAGGGCGCCATCCGCTTCACCATGTCGCCCGTCACCGCCCCAGCGACCGAGAGCCCGACGAAGACGTCGGCGTCGACGAGCGCGTCCGCGATCGTGCGCGCGTCGGTCGGGTTGGCGAAGCGCGCCTTGTAGGGATCCATGTCCCCCTCGCGGCCCGCGTAGATCACGCCGGCGCGATCCGTCATCAGGATGTTCTCGCGCTTCACGCCGAGGCGCACGTAATGCTCCGCGGTCGCGATCGCCGCGGCGCCGGCGCCGGAGAAGACGACGCGGATCTTCGCGATGTCGCGGCCGGTGATCTCGAGCGCATTGAGCAGTGCCGCGCCGGAGATGATCGCGGTTCCGTGCTGATCGTCGTGGAAGACGGGAATCTTCATCGTCTTCCGGAGCGTCTCCTCGATGTAGAAGCAGTCGGGAGACTTGATGTCCTCGAGGTTGATCCCGCCGACGGTCGGCTCGAGGAGCTGGCAGAACCTGATGACGTCGTTGGGATCCTCGGAGCCGACCTCGAGATCGAAGACGTCCAGGTCAGCGAACTGCTTGAAGAGGTTGCCCTTGCCCTCCATGACCGGCTTGCCGGCCGCCGCGCCGATGTTGCCGAGGCCGAGCACCGCGGTGCCGTTGGTGACCACGGCGACGAGGTTGCCCTTCGCGGTGTACTTGTAGACGTCGTCGGGGTTGGCCTTGATCTCGAGGCAGGGTTCGGCGACGCCCGGGGAGTAGGCGAGGGAGAGGTCGCGCTGGTTCGTCAGCGGCTTCGTGGGGACGACGGCGATCTTGCCCGGCCGTCCACGCGCGTGATAGTCGAGGGCGTCTTCGCGTTTCATCTCGATGTAAAATGCGACGCCGGATCCGCTCGCTGCAGTCCCGAAAACTCCTGAGGGACGCTCGGCTCGCGGAGCCGGCTCGACGAGGGCCATGGCGCTCGTCGGACGAGCGCAGCCCCGCAAGTAACTGTATTCGCTAAGGTTAGCCGCGCCTGTCGAGCGCGTCAATCTTCTCGACTCGCTTCGCGTGGCGACCGCCGGCGAAGGGAGTGGCGAGGAAAGTATCGACGATGGCGAGTGCGAGTCTCATGCCCAGAAGCCCGCCGCCGAGGGTGAGCATGTTGGCACCGTTATGCTCGCGCGCGTTCACGGCGGTGGTCACGTCGTGGCACATCGCGGCGCGCACGCCGGCGACCTTGTTCGCCGCCATGCAGGAGCCGATTCCCGCGCCGTCGACCATGATCCCGAACGCGGCCTGCGTCGACGCGACCGCGCGCGCGACGGCGACGGCGAAGTCGGGATAGTCGACGGCGTCGCTGGAGTTGGTCCCGAGGTCGGACACGGAGTATCCGGCGGCGCGAAGATGCTCGGCGATCGCGTTCTTCATCGCGAGCCCGCCGTGGTCGGCGCCGACGGCGACCGTGGGGCGCGGCGCGGTTTCGGGACTGGGGGCGGCGGATTGGTTCCGGGGCGGGGCGGGAGTGGGCGTAGATTGCTTTTCGGGGGGGGCTCCCCGCCGCGCCGCCCCCGCTCCGCGGCTCAGCTCCACGCCTAACGCTCCGGCGACGTCGCGCGCCCCGGGCGTCACCACCGCCCCGCTCACGTCGAGGCTCTTCTTCCCCTCGCGCGCCGCGCGCCGTACTTCGCGCTCGGTCACGAGCGGCTTGCTCACTCGCCGCCCTTCGCCAGCAGCCAAGCGAGCGCAAAGGTCCCGCGCAGCACGATCCGATCGAGCGCCGCACGCTGCTCCGGGTCGAGCTCCGCCTTCGCCGCCGCCGACGGGACGCGGCGCAGGTAGCTCAGCACCACGCGTCCGCCCGGCATCGGCTCGACGCCGACGAAGATGCCCACGGTGCCGTCGTTCAGCCCGGCGACCGCGGGGTTCTGCGTCGTCTCCGCCCGCACGCCGACACGCGCGATCCCCGGCCCGTTCAGCCGGAGCTGCAGGTACGCGCCGTCGTAGGTGCCGTACATCCCATGGTAGAAGGGAGCGAACCCTGCGCGGTCGAAGACGGGAAGATCGGTCGCGCCGACGACGTTGCGCATCCATTCTCCCTCGACGACTGCCGTGCCGAGGACGAGCTGCGCGTCGCCGCCGAACACCGACATCCGCGTGTTCGCCCCGTTGATCCCATTCGGGCATACGACGGGACCGACCGTGGCCTGATAGACGCAGCCGATCGGCTGCTCACGCTTCCCCGTGATGGCGGACGCGCCGATGGTGAGGTGCGCGCCGCCCGTACGCCACTCCGCCGCCACGCGGCCGAAGCCCGCGAGACCCGTCACGTTCTGGTCGGCCGGCTCCGGCGTCTTCAACGAGTCGATCCGATCGCCGAAGTGGTCGAACACGCCGAGGCGCAGCGCGACCGGAATGCCGGCGACGCTTCGGGAGGCGGCGGCGAGCAGGCCCGTCGATCGGATCCCGCGCTCGCCGAGGAAGGCGCGCACCGGAAGCGGGTGGTCGGGAAACCACA
>JABFXM010000224.1 GCA_013361745.1 Gemmatimonadaceae bacterium
CGAACAGCCGCCGGCCGATCGTCGAGCGCCGAATCAGCTCCGCGCTGCCTAACGTTCCGGCGGCGGCGATCAGCGCGATCGCCGGGAATCGGCTCCATGCGGGGACGCGCGAGGGAATCACGAGGACCGCCGCCGCGATCACCACCGGCTGGTGGACGAGATACCAGACATACGAGCGCGGCCGCGAGAACTCGAGGAAGGCCGTGTCTCTCCGCAGCCAGCGGCGGCTCGCGCCGAGCGCGGCGACCATCCACGCCCACGCGCCGGCGCCGTAGAGCGACCATATCGCGAGGTAGCCGGCGCTGTACGGCTCGGGAAGCCCGCCGGGGAGAAAGCCACGCCACGCCGCGGCCCAGAGCGCGGCGGCCATCAGCCCCGCGACGAGCGCCGCGTGCTGCCACTGCTCGTCGACGAGCCGCGCCAGCGCCGGCTCGGCGGCGATCATGTAGCCGTAGACGTACGCGACGGCGAGGATGGCGTGGTTGGCCCAGTCCGCCGTCAGCGCGCCTCGCGCGGGGAGAAGCCACCAGAGCAGATGGCGCTCGAGCACGAGCGGCGCCGCGAGCCAGAGCAGACCGAAGGGACCGCCGCACCACAGCGCCAGACGGTGCAGCCGCTCCCGCCCCCGGGGCGTGCGCCAGTACCGGATCAGCGGCAGCGCGATCAGCGAATAGAGAAAGAGATGCGCGAGGAACCAGAGGTGATGCCAGGAGAAGTTCCCGCGCGGATAGATCCCGTCGAAGAAATGCGGGTAGAAGTCGAGCAGCGAGCCGCTGAACTGGCCGCGGAAGCGCCGCTCCATCCAGACCTGCGGCGGCGAGAGCAACAGAGTCCCGGCGACGAGCGGGACGAGCACGCGTGTGAAGCGATCGGCGACGAAGCGGCGAATGCTGCGCCGCTCCAGCGCGTACCACGTGCTCGTCCCCGCGACGAGCATGAGCAGCGGCATGATCCACGGCGCGAAGAACACCACGAGCTCGCCCGCGAATCGGTTGCGCTGCGGACTCGAGACGTGCCAATCGTCCCAGGGGTTGAACACCTCGCACACGTGCACCGCGACGACCGCGAGGATGACGAGCACGCGGATCCAGTCGAGCGAGAGGTCGCGCTCGGTTGCGCGGGACGAACGGCGCATGGCGAACAATGCGCGCCGCCGCCGCGCGGCGCGAGTCCTCGATTGCCCGACAGGGGAACTGCGTTCGGCCGACAGCGGGCCCGGTTGCGGCCGGCGATCGTCAGGCCAAAGCTCCGGCGAGGCTTACATGTCCTACGACTTCGCGGTTCCGACGGCGACCCACCTGCCACTCGACATGTCCACTCCCTCGGTGCCGCTCTCCGTCCTGCTCGCCCTCGACGGCAGCCGGCCGAGCGAATCGGCCGCGCGCGTGACGCTCGAGCTGGCGGAGCGACGCATGGCGCTCGTGCAGGTCCTCCAGATCATCGACACCCGTCCGGTGCCGATCCCACCGCCGCTCGACGTCGCGCTCGCGGTCGCCGATTCGGCGTACGGAGAGGCGATCCAGGAAGAGCGGCAGCTCGTCGTCTCGTCGACGCTGGAGAGGCTCCTCGGCAAGGAGGTGAGCTGGCCCGTCGCGATCAAGCTCGGCCAGCCGAGCCACGTAATCCTGCAGGAGGCACTGCAGCAGGGGGCGACGCTGATCACCGTCGGGCTGCGCCATCACGGTGCGGTGGAGCGGGCGACGCACAACGACACCGTGCATGAGATCCTTCGCGCGACGACGATCCCGGTGCTCGCCGTGACGGAGCAGCAGAGGACGCTGCCGCATCACGTCGTCGTCGGGATGGACTTCAGCCGGGCGAGCATCGACGCGGCGCGCGTCGCGCTGACGCTGATGGGCGATGGGGGCACGATGACGCTGGCCTACGTCGCGCCGGCGTTCGCCTTCGGCATCGAGGAAGGTGAGCAGCTGATTCGCCAGCTCGGCGTCGCGGCCGCGTTCGAGAAGGTGCACGCGTCGCTCGCGCCTTCGCACGGGATCGCGATCGACGACGTGATCCTCGACGGGACCCTGACGCGGAACATCGCGGCGACGCTGCGCGCGCACGTCGACAGCGTGAACGCGGATCTCGTCGCGCTCGGCGCGCGGCGGCACGGCCGCCTGGAGCGCTGGATCGTGGGGAGCGTGACCGCGGACTTCACGCGCGAGGGACGGCACTCCCTGCTCGCGGTCCCGGCGATGGATCAGTCGGCGCCGACGGCCACCAGTTGAGCGCCGCCGCTACGCCGCGTCGTGGTCCCCGCTCACGCGCAGCTGCCAGGCGAGGAAGATGACGGCGATGATGTTGAAGCCGAGCGTCACCATGCGCGGCGGCGTGGCGCGGTGCGCGACCGCGACGATCTCGATCGGGAGGAACGACGCGGTCGCACCGACGGTGAGATACTCCGCCCACCGCTTGCACCGCCAGAGCCCGATCCCCTCGACGAGGTACAGCGTCGCGTAGAGGAAGGCGCCGATCGCGATCAGGACGAGACGGCGGTTCGTCACGTGATCGAGGAAGGGAATCGCGTGCGCGGCGAGCGCAGTCGTGAGCCGGTGGCCCTGCAGCAGCGCGAGCCGCTCGAGCCAGTCGTTAGCCGCCGCGGCGACCGCGTGGTTGATCAGCCCGAGAGCGCCCATCCCCGCGAGGACGAGC
>JABFXM010000106.1 GCA_013361745.1 Gemmatimonadaceae bacterium
GCTCGTGCTGCGCGGAGGGCGCGTCGTCGATCCCTCGCGGCGCTACGACGAGGTCGCGGATCTCGTCATCGAGAACGGCGTCGTCCGCGGCACCGGGCGAGGGCAGGGCACACCGGACGGTGCGGAGATCATCGACTGCGCCGGACTCGTCGTCGCGCCGGGCTTCATCGACGTGCACTGCCACCTGCGCGAGCCGGGACGCGAGGAGGTGGAGACCATCGCGAGCGGCGCGCGCGCCGCGGCCGCCGGCGGTTTCACCGCGGTGTGCGCGATGCCGAACACCGACCCGGTCACTGACAATCAGGCCGCGGTCGGCTTCATCGTCCGCCAGGCGCAGCTCGCCAACGCCGCGCGCGTCTATCCGATCGGCGCGATCTCGATCGGCGAGAAGGGCGAGACTCTCGCCGAGTTCGGAGAGATGGTCGCCGCGGGCGCGGTCGCGGTGAGCGACGATGGAAAGCCCGTCGCCAGCGCGCAGCTCATGCGCAGTGCGCTCGAGTACGCGCGTACCTTCGGCATTCCCGTCGCCGACCATTGCGAGGAGCCGACGCTCGCGAAGGGCGGCGCGATGAACGAAGGAATCGTCAGCGCACGGCTCGGCCTCAAGGGAATCCCGAGCGAGGCGGAGGAGATCATGGCGATCCGCGACATCCTCCTCGCGCGACGTACGGGCGGACACGTGCACCTCTGCCACATGAGCACGCGCGGCTCGGTGGAGCTGATCCGCTGGGGAAAGGAGCGGAACATCAACGTCACCGCCGAGGTCTGCCCCCACCATCTCTCGCTCACGGAGGCGGAGGTCGAGGGGTACGACACGAACGCGAAGATGAATCCCCCGCTGCGCACCGCGGACGACGTCGCCGCGCTCCAGGAAGCGGTGAAGGACGGCACGATCGACGTGATCGCGACCGATCACGCGCCGCATCACTACGACGAGAAGGAGCGCGAGTTCGCCGACGCGCCGAACGGGATCGTCGGGCTCGAGACCGCGCTCGCGGTGAACGTGCACTGGCTCGTCGCCCCGGGAATCATCGACGTCGTGACGCTCATCGAGCGGATGTCCTGTGCGCCGGCGCGGATCTTCCGCCTCCCGGGCGGCACCCTTCGCGACGGGAGCATCGCCGACGTCACCGTCTTCGATCCCTCCGCGACGTGGACCGTCGACCCCGCGGCCTTCCGCTCGAAGGGACGGAACACCCCGTACGCCGGGCGGACGCTCACCGGCCGCGTCCACGCGACGATCGTCGGCGGCGCGGTGATCCATCGCTTCGGGCGGTGAGCCTCGCCCTGCGCAAGGAGATCGTCGGCGTCTGCCGCCGACTCTGGGAGCGGGGACTCGTCGCCGGCCAGGACGGAAATGTCTCCGTCAGGTTGCCCGGTGACAGGCTGCTCGTCACTCCAGCAGGGATGTCGAAGGTGGACGTCGGGCCGAGCGACCTCGTGGAGATGCGGTTGGACGGGTCGACGGCCGGCCGGGGAGGGCGGGGAACACGGGCGTCGTCCGAGGTGCTGATGCATCTCCGGATCTATCGACGGCGCCCGGACGTGAAGGCGGTGGTGCACGCCCACCCGCCGACGGCGACGGGCTTCGCGGTCGCCGGCGAGGGATTCATGGACTGCGTGCTCCCCGAGGTGGTGTACCAGGTTGGGCAGGTGCCGCTGCTTCGCTACGCGACACCGGGAACGGAGGCGCTGGCCGACAGCTTCGAACCGTACATCGCGACGCACGACGCGTTTCTGCTCGCCAATCACGGCGCGACGACGGTCGGACCGAGCCTCCTGCTCGCGCATCAGCGAATGGAGAGTCTCGAGCACGCGGCGCGCATCGTGCTCACCGCGCGGCTGCTCGGTCGGGTGAACAACCTGACCGCGACGCAGGTGGACGAGCTGGCGGCGGCACGGCAGCGATCGGGACTGGGCGGACCATATCCGGGCTGCTCGACGAGGAGTAGCGGACCAGAGAGGCGATGAGTAATCAGGCGGCGAATCCGATGGATGCGGTCGCGGCGCTCATGAAGGAGCGCCAGCGGCTCGAAGAGTGGCTCGCGCAGCTCGAGAGCCGCCGCTCGATCACGCCTCCACACGTCTTCGAGCGTGTCCGAGGCGATTACGATGCGCGGCTGAACGAAGTGACCCAGCAGCTCGCGGGTCGCACCACCGAGATCCAGGCGACGGCCGCCGCGCTCACCGAGCGCCTTGCGCGGCTGCAGAGCGAGGAGACGGCGATCCGCGACGAGCGCTACGAGGCCGAGCTGCGGTCACACGTCGGCGAGATCACTCCCGCCCAGTGGAGTGCGATCGAGAAGCAGAGCGACGAACGCATCGCGAAGATCTCGACGGAGCGCACGAGCGTGACCGCGGAGATCGCGCGACTGCAGCAGCTGCTCTCAATGAGCGCCGGCCGCGGCGGATCACCGGCCGCTGGTACCGCCGCGATTCCCGAGCCGTCCTCGCGCACCTCGAACGGCGGCGCCGACGCACCGCGCGCCGCCTCGTTCGACGAGCTGGAGTTCCTGAAGTCCATCACTGACGGGGCGCGGAGCGGAAAGGTCCCCGCGTTCAAGCCGGGTGCACCGCGCCCCTCGAACGGCGACGGCATACCCCGCGCCTCGAATGGCGCGCCGCGCAGCTCCACGCCGGT
>JABFXM010000296.1 GCA_013361745.1 Gemmatimonadaceae bacterium
CTCGGCGCGATCCGGCGTCGACTCCGCGGTCTCCAGCTAACGGGCGATCGTGATCGTACCGCTGCGCGAACGCGATCCACGGACGACGCCCTGCCGGGGATCAGCGTCAGCACCGTCGCCGACGAGCTGGTGCCGGTGCTCGGCGAGGGGAGCGAGGGAGGATTGCTCGTCCTGAAAGCGGACGACTCGTGGGATCCGATTCGCCCCGGCGACGTCATCCTCCGCATCAACGGCGCACCGGCGACGATCGAACGCCTGCGCACCGCCCGCGGCGCATCTCGCGCCTCGACGATCGACGTATTGCGACGGAAGCGCGAGATCTCGCTGGTGCTCGACACGGGCGCGTAGCGCCCGTGTCGAGCACCAGCGAAGGGGTCGGGGGTCAGGGTCGGGGGTCAGGAACGGCGACGAGGGACAAGTGAACTTCGCTCGTCCTTCGTCCCGGATCCTGCCGACCCCCGACCCCTGACCCCTTCTAGAAAGCCGTTCGCACTCCGACGCGAACCGTGCGTCCCGGGACGACGGTGATGTCGTCGGGTTCGCCGGTCTGGGCGCCGAGGAGGTTGTCGCCGCTGAGGACGAGCATCACGACATCGCTGAGCTGGCGCGAGAACGACGCACGGAGACGCGTGACGCCGAGATACTGGCGCCAATAGGAGCGCAGCCAGGGACCCGTCGGTGCTCCGGTGGTGCTCGTGTCGGTGACGATCGCGGCGGCGAGGGCGAGGCGATCGTAGTTGATCCAGTCGGCGGCGCGCGCGGCGCTGACCGAGGCGCCCCCGTGCGCAGCATTCCATCCGAGACTCGCGCTCGCCGTGTGCCGCGGGACCTCGAGCACGCGATCGCCGACGAGCAGGTCGCCGGTGTAGCCGTACGAGAGACGCTGCACGGTGCTCGATGTCCACGAGAAGGTGCCGCCGAGCGTCGCCGGCCCCCGCGCGAGCTGGCCTTCCAGCTCCCACCCGTCGTTCGCGATCTCGCCCACGTTCTGCAGCTGGTAGTCGATGCGGCGCGGACCTGGCCCGCCGCCGCCCGAGTACCCGCCGAGGTCGACGATCACCGGCTGGATGAGGTTCGTCGCCGTCTGATCGAAGCGCGTGACGCGGAGCAGCAGCGCGCGGCCTACGTAGACGTCGCCGCCGAACTCGATCCCCGACTGCGACTCGGGGGCGACGCCGAATCTCTCGATCTCGTCGCGGCCATCGTGTCCGCCGAGGCTCTCGCGCGACGCGGTGCGCGGCGGGCGGATGCCGCGCCCGTAGGCGCCGCGCACCTTCACGATCACCTGCTCGTTCCCGCCGACGAGCGAGGCGCCGAGCATCGGCAGCGCGCTCCACCGCGGCGCGCCGAGGAAGCCCGCGTTCTGCTCGAGGCGTACGCCGCCGGTGAGATAGACGATGCCGCGCAGCGCGCTCGTGCCCTGCACGATCAGCCCCGTGTTGCTGCGCCACGCGACGCCGCTCCCGCCGGAGTAGCGCTCCCCCCCTCCGCTCGGGCCCGGACCGCCGCCGCTTCCCGACATCGCCAGCGTCGCGGTGTCGCGCGTCGCCGAGCGAAGGAGCGACTGCTCGGCGGCGAGGGTGAGCGTGGTCGAGACATCGGGTCCGCCGAAGCCGAGGACGGTGCCGAGCCGCAGCGTCGCCCGGTCGGCCGCGCCGTTCGCGGCACGGAGCGCCGAGTCCGCGGCGGAGGGAACCGGCGTGCTCTCGAAGCCCACCCCGCTCAGGCGGTAGCCGTCGACGCCGAGGACGAGCGTGTGCGTGACCCGCTCGCTCTGCATCACGCGGATGGTGGTGCCTAACGTGTACTGCCCCGCCGACTGCCGGTTCGCGGGGACGATCGTCACCGGCAGCGAGTCGACGAGCACGGGGCTTTCGGGCTCGAGCGCCTGCGCGGCCTGGACGCGCGCGGTCGCGGTGACGATCGTCCGCGTCCCGACGAAGCGCGCGCTGCCGGTGAAGCCGACGTGGCGGTCGTAGGCGCCGGGGACGTACGCCCCCGTGCCGCCCGCCGTGAGGCCTAACGTCATGGATCGCGCGCTGGCGCCGGCGCGGAGCGTCGCGCCGTACTCCTGCGTCACCGGCGGCCGCGCGGCCCAGGCGCTCCCGGCGACGCCGAAGCTGGCGTGGCCGCCGAGGGACGGCGTCCCCGTCGACGAGCCGGCGGTGCGGGTGACGATGTTGACCACGCCGCTGATCGCGTCGGTCCCGTAGAGCGCGGCGCCCTGCGGCCCGCGGATCACCTCGACGCGCTCGATCATCTCCGGATCGATGCGCGCGGCGAGGAGCGGGCTCGCCATCTCGATCCCGTCGATGTAGACCTTCGGGTAGCGGACGTCGAAGGAGCTCGCGCCGCGGATGCTCGCGAAGTGCGCGAGGAGGCTCGTCGGCGCCTGCTCCCACGCCCAGATGCCGGGCACCGCGCCATCGACGATCTCGGCGGTCGTGCCGGTGGTGACGCGGCGGCGCAGCTCGGCGCCGGAGAGGATCGTGAGTCCCACCGGCAGCGAGCGCTCGGGCGCGCCGACCGCGCTCCCGGTGACGACCACCTGCTCGAGGACGGTGGTGCTGCGCGCGAGCGAGGGCGGCGCCGCGGCGGGCAGGGGCGCGAGCACCACCTGCTCGCCGCCGAC
>JABFXM010000481.1 GCA_013361745.1 Gemmatimonadaceae bacterium
GCGACACCCGAGCTCGAGGTGCGACGGGTGCGGCGTCGCGATGTAGACGACATCCACCTCAGCGTCGCCGAGGAGGACGTCGTACGAGCCGTACGGTCGCGCCGCGCCGAACTCCTCCGCGAACGCGTGCGCCCGCGCGACGTCACGGCTCGCGACGGCGTGGAGCGTGCCCGTCTCCGACCGCGCGACGCCGTCGGCGAAGATCCGGGCGATCTTTCCAGTCCCGAGGATGCCCCACCGCATCAGGCCGCTGACGGCTCGGCGACGGCGAGAGGCTCGGAGGGTACGGCGTTCCCCGTCTCGGGGTCGAAGAAGTGGAGATGCCGGGTTTCGACCGACAGCTCGAGCGGCTCTCCCGATCGCGCGCGAGTCCGCGGGCTCACCCGTGCGACGAACCGGGATCGGTTGGCATGGGCGTCGCGACTCAGCTGCTCAGCGAGCGCCGCGTCGCGATCCGCCGCGACCTCCTTGGTCTCCTCCGTCACGACGGGAGGCGCGTCGACCTCGAAGTGGACGAACGCATCGGATCCCGTCTCCTCCCGCAGGTTCGCTACGACGCGCATTCGCGCCGCCGGATCGAAGCCGGTGACGATCGACGCGTCCTCCATGTCCTCCGGCCGGATGCCGAGAATCAGCTTCCGGTTTTCGAACGTGGCCAGCGCGGGACGTGACGCGCGTACCTCCTCGGGCAGCCGTAGCTCGAAGCCCGCGAACGACACGTACCAGTCGCCGTCACGGACGACCATCGTCGCCTCGACCATGTTCATCGCCGGCGAACCGATGAAGCCCGCGACGAAGAGGTTGGCCGGCCGCGTGTACAGCTCTTTCGGGGCGGCGACCTGCTGGAGAAGCCCCTTACGCATGACCGCCACCTGGTCGCCGAGCGTCAGCGCCTCGGTCTGGTCGTGGGTCACGTAGATCGTCGTCACTTGCAGGTCCTGCTGGAGCCGGGAGATCTCCGAGCGCATCTCGACGCGGAGCTGCGCGTCGAGGTTCGAGAGCGGCTCGTCCATCAGGTAGGCAGCCGGGTTCCGCACGATCGCGCGACCCATCGCGACACGCTGCCGCTGCCCCCCCGAGAGCGCCTTCGGCTTGCGCTGGAGCAGGTCGGCTAGCCCGAGGATCCGGGCGGCCTCATCGACGCGCTTGCGGATCTCGCGCTTCGACACCTTCCGCACCTTCAGGCTCAGCGCCATGTTCTGGTACACGGTCATGTGCGGGTAGAGGGCGTAGTTCTGGAAGACCATCGCGATGTCGCGATCGCGCGGCGGCACGTCGTTGATGACGCGGTCGCCGATCCGGATCGTCCCGCCGGTGATTTCCTCGAGACCGGCGACCATGCGAAGCGCGGTTGTCTTGCCGCACCCGGACGGGCCCACGAGCACCATGAGCTTCCCGTCCGGAACGGCAAGGTTCAGCGAGGTGACCGCCTCCGTGCCGTCCGGATAGACCTTCGTGACGTTGTCGAGCGTGATCTGGGCCAAGGCTCTCCTCTCGTCCTGCCTAGCCCTTCAGCCCGACGGACGCGATGCCGCCGATGAGCTTCCGCTGCAGGAAGAAGTAAACGAGGATCGGGGGGATGATGGACAGGAAGTTCGCGGCCATGAGCAGGTTCCATTGGGCGTTGCCTGCGCGCTGCGCCAGATTGGCAAGACCGATCGCGACGGTGAACTGGTTGTCGCTGTTCAGGTAGATCAGCGGCCCGAGCAGGTCGTTCCAGTTCCACAGGAACGCGAAGACCGCACAGACCGTCAGCGCGGGAGTCGAGAGCGGCAGGATGATGCGCCAATAGATCTGCCAGTAGCCGAGACCGTCGACGCGCGCCGCCTCGTCGAGCTCACGCGGGATCGTCCGCATGTACTGACGGATCAGGAAGATGAAGAAGGCGGTGCCGCCGAAGGACGGGATGATCAGCGGCCAGAGCGAGCCGTACCAGCCCATCTTGAAGAACATGTAGAAGCGCGGGATCATCAGCGCCTGCCAGGGGATCAGCATCGAGATGATCAAGACGTAGAAGAGCGGCCCGCTCCCCCTGAAACGCAGCCGCGCGAACGCGAACGCGA
Source organism: Gemmatimonadaceae bacterium (assembly GCA_013361745.1). Lineage (GTDB taxonomy): Bacteria > Gemmatimonadota > Gemmatimonadetes > Gemmatimonadales > Gemmatimonadaceae > JABFXC01. The sequence continues at coordinate 2,064 of JABFXM010000481.1, forward strand.
CGAGTGAGCACGAGATGAGCGTCCCGAGGATGTTGCCGGCGACGACGATGCAGCTGTTGATCGTGTAGCGCAGGAACGGCAGCCCGGTGCCGTTGAACACCCGCACGAAGTTGCGCCACTCCCAGAACTTCGTCGGGAACCACTCGGTTGGCACCGTGAACACCGGTTCGAGGTCGGGCTTGAGCGCCGCGGTGATCATCCAGGCGACAGGCATCAGGATGAACGCGCTCAAGCCGAGCAGCACCGCGTAGGCAAGAACCTCACCACCGCGTTTGCGTACACGCGGGTGCGCGACGAAATATGCGCGCAGGAAGTGCCGCCGAGACAACGTGGAGTCCGGGCGTGCGTGGTCGACGGCCGCCATCAGATCCGGTCCGCCCCATCCTCGTAGTACACCCAGCGGCCCGACGTTCGGAAGATCGCCAGGATGATGACGGCGGCCGCGACGACGAAGATCCACGCGAGCGCCGACGCGTAACCGAGCTGCCCCTGCGTGAATCCCTGCTGCCACAGGTTGATCAGGTCAAAGCGCAGGGAGCCACCGGTGCCGCCTTCCTGTCCGCCGAGCA
>JABFXM010000598.1 GCA_013361745.1 Gemmatimonadaceae bacterium
GCGGCGACCCGTTCGTCGCCCCCGGCGAGGAGCGCGAGCCCTCGCTCGACGCGGTCGTCAGCGGCGGCGAGAGTGAGCCGGAGACCAAAGGGGACGTCGCCGCCGCCATCGGCGAGAGCATGCAGGGAGGCACGACTCCCGTGCCCCGCGACCGCCGTCCCCACCGTCGCCGCGGCCGTCGCGGTGGACGCCGCGGCCGCGAGGGTCGCGGATCCCCCGAGCAGTCCGACCCGAACGACGGCGGCTCCCCCGGCGGTGCCGCGCCCGGCGGCGACCCGCCGCGCAATAGCGGAGACTGAACCGAGTGGCTCGTTTCTACATCACGACCGCGATCGACTACGCCAACGGTGACCCGCACATCGGGCACGCCTTCGAGAAGATCGGCGCCGACGCGATCGCCCGCTTCCACCGAATGAACGGGGACGACGTCCACTTCCTCATCGGGATGGACGAGCATGGCCAGAAGGTCGCGCGCACCGCGGAGGAGCGCGGCGTGTCGCCGCAGCAGTTCGTGGACGAGATCGCGGAGCGCTTCCTCGCGATGTGGCGACGGCTCTCGATCAGCAACGACCAGTTCATCCGCACCACCGACCCGCAGCACAAGGCCGGCGTCCAGGCGCTCCTCGAGCGGATCTTCGAGCACAACCCCGAGGACTTCTTCGAGCGCTCCTACGAAGGGTGGTACTGCGTCGGCTGCGAAGCGTTCAAGCAGGACGCGGAGATCGTCGACGGGAAGTGCGTCCTGCATCCGACGCGCACGCTCGAGTGGGTGCAGGAGCGCAACTGGTTCTTCCGGCTCAGCCGCTACACGGAGTTCCTGCGCGCGCACATCGAACATCACCCGGAGTTCATCCAGCCGGAGAGCCGCCGGAACGAGGTGCTCGGCTGGCTCGAGCAGGGACTCGAGGACATCAGCGCGAGCCGGAGCCGCTTCTCCTGGGGCGTCCCCTTCCCCCGGCCGACGAGCGACGGAGAGCGACAGACGACCTACGTCTGGTTCGACGCGCTCCCGAACTACCTCACCGCGACCGGTTTCCCCTCGAGGGAGAGCGAGAGCCGATGGCCGGCGACGGTGCACGTCATCGGCAAGGACATCACCCGCTTCCACGCCATCATCTGGCCGGCGATGCTGAAGTCGGCCGAGTTGCCGCTCCCCGAGCGCGTGTGGGCGCACGGCTTCGTGCTCCTGGGCGGGGACCGCTTCAGCAAGTCGGCCGGTGTGAAGCTGGATCTGGACGAGGCGATCGAGCGCTTCGGACCGGACGCGTTTCGATACTACCTGCTGCGCGAGGTCCCCTTCGACGCCGACGGAAACTTCTCCTGGGAGAGGTTCGAGGAGCGCTACACGGCGGAGCTCGCGAACGCATGGGGCAACCTCGTCAGCCGCGCGGCGGCGATGATCGAGAAGTACCGTGGAGGGGTCATTCCGGCCGGACCTCGGGGTGACGCCGACGAAGCCGATCGCGCCGACGTCGAGGCCTACGTCGCGGCACTCGATGGTCGCGCCGGATACCTGCCGCACGAGGCGCTCCGCATCGTCGGGCGGATGGTCGCCCGCTCCAACGAGTTCGTGCAAAGCTCGGCGCCGTGGACCCTGGCCAAGGACGCGGACAAATCAAGCCAGCTTGACGCCACTCTAGCGTCGTTATCAAGACAAATCGCCCGACAGTGCGTGATGTATGCGCCATTCATGCCGAACAAGGCCCAGAATGCCTGGCGCCGGATGGGCGGCCCTGGCGAGGTCAGCGATCAGAGAATAACGTATCTCGACGCGCTCGACACCGGAGGCTGGCGAGTCGCGAAGGGCGACCCGCTCTTTCCCCGACCGGTCGACGCCGGCGCAGGCTGACCCGCGTACCAGCCGCCCGGTGCGCGCTGTCACATACGGTCGCGTCCGTTACAGCCCCGCCGCTGGGGAGTCTTTCCGCTGAGGCGCGGCCCATGGTGGGCCGAGCCCTGTCTTTGGGAGGGCGGATGGCTCATCGTCGCTGGACGCTGCTTGTCGTTCCGGAAGGCTCAACCGAGTCGCCCCGGAGCTTCGCCATCAGCGCGCGCGCCCTCAGGGCCCTCACGACTGCCGCGAGCGTCGTCGCCCTCATCGCGCTCCTCGGGCTCGGCGCGGCGATCAGCGCGTACGCCACCCCCAGCGGCCGCGCCGCGCGCGCGGACTCCCAGCAGATGGGACGTGAGCTCGCCGACCTGCGCCAGAAGCTCGCCGTCCTCCAGGACACCATCCGCGCGATCGGAGTTCGGGACGAGCGTGTGCGTACCTTGGCGGGACTTCCCGCGGTGGACTCCGCGGTGCGCGAAGCGGGGATCGGTGGGCCCGGCTCTCCCCAGCTCGAGAGCGACCCGGTCTATCGGACCAACCCCGCTCTGGGGACGCTCGCCTTCGGAGCTCGCACCGACCTCGATGGCCTCATCCGGCGCGCGAACATCCTCTCGGCGAGCTTCGCCGAGGTGACCGACACGCTCGCGAAGAACGTGCAGCGCCTCGCGAGCACACCGTCGATCATGCCGACCGCGGGGTGGCTCTCGAGCCACTTCTCACAGCACCGATTCCACCCGATCCTCCACATCTCGCGTCCGCACGAAGGGATCGACGTCAGCGCTCCGATGGGCGCGCCCGTCGTCGCGCCGGCCGCTGGAGTCGTCATCCTCGTGACCCGGCAGAACGGCTATGGGCTCGTGATGGAGCTCGACCACGGCAACGGGATCGTGACGAAGTACGCTCACCTGTCGCGCATCAACGTGAAGCAGGGACAGCGTGTCACCCGCGGTCAGCTCATCGCGAACGTCGGCAACAGCGGGCTGTCGACGGGGCCGCATCTCCACTACGAGATCCATCTGAACGGCAAGGTCGTCGACCCGCTCACGTTCGTGCTCCCCGGCGCGATCCCCGACTGACCTCACGAGCGCCGACCCGTTCGTCGAAGCGCCCCCGATGGGGCGCTTTTTCATTGGCGAACAGGCCGGGATCACGCTCTGTCGGGGCGCCGTGCGGACTTGACAATGCTTGCACGACCCGGGATACTACGAGTCTCGTCGTACCTCCATCTCATGCGTTCCGGCGCACTCTCTCCTGCCCGGACGCGAAACAACGCGCAGCGCGCAAGCGCGCCGTTTCTCCCACGAGTCCTTCCGTGTCGGCCGGTACTCGGCACGCACTCGCTTCCCACCAATTCGCGGAGGTTTTCGTCGCACCACTGACCTGGTGATTGCCAGGTCATGTTCTGTCATACCACCAGGGCTCCGCCGCTCGTGAGCCCTGTGCATTCGCCCCTGCATCCCGAGGACAACAGGAGATGACATTCCGTCAGATCGGACGGCTGTCGATGGTCGCGCTCGCGACCGCGCTCTTCTCTGTCGTGGCATCAGCGCAGAACGCCACGCAGAGCATCATCACGGGGAAGGTCGTCGAGAAAGCGACCCAGCGCCCCATTTCCGACGTCACCGTCCGCGTTTCCGGGACGACGATCGGCGCACGCACCAACGATGACGGTGTCTACCGCATCGTCAACGTCCCGCCGGGTCAGGTGACCCTCCGCGCGACGCGCATCGGCTTCTCGGCCGCGACGCAGACGGTCACGGCGACAGTCGGCACCGTCGACAACGTGAACTTCGTTCTCGACGTCGCCGTCACGACGCTCGACGAAGTCGTCACCAACGCGGTGACGGGCCAGGCCGAGCGTCGCCGCGAGCAGGGGACGAACGTCGGCCAGATCCAGGTGTCCGACATCCAGCCCTCGCAGATCACGAAGTTCACCGACGTGCTCACCGGCCGCACGGCCGGCGTCACCGTCCAGGGAACCTCGGGCACGCCGGGCACCGGCCAGCGCATTCACATCCGCGGCGCGAACTCGCTTTCGCTCTCCAACGAGCCGCTCGTCTACGTCGACGGCATCCAGATCTCGAACGGGAACAACATCGACGTCGGTCTGGGCGGCCAGGCGGTCTCCCGCCTGAACGACGTCGCCGCCGAGGACATCGAGAGCATCGAAGTTCTGAAGGGACCCGCGGCGACCGCCATGTACGGTACCGCGGCCGCCAACGGCGTTCTGCTCATCACGACGAAGCGCGGGCGCTCCGGCGCCGCACGCTGGAATACCTACGGCGAGACGGGCAAGGTAAAGGACCTGAACCCGTACCCGGCGAACTATGTCCGCTACATCGCGGTCGCGCCGAACGCTCCCCTCGTCACGAGCACCGGTGGCTACAACACCTCCGCGCGCCGTGGCTGCCGCAACGATCAGATCGCGGCCGGCGGCTGCCGTCTCGTGAACAACGGCCCGCTCCTCCTGCCCGATTCGCTCGCGGTCTTCAACACGCTCACCGATCGGCGCACCTCCCCGTTCACGACCGGCAACACGGTCTCGGCGGGCCTCAACGTCGCGGGCGGTGGTGATCAGACGCAGTACTACTTCGGCGTCGACAACTCGAGCGAGCATGGTGTCGTCGAGTTCAACACGCTCCGCCGCCTCGCGCTTCGCGGGAACGTGAACACGAGCCTGAACTCGAAGCTCGACTTCTCGCTCTCCTCCGGCTACACCCGCAGCAACGGCGCCTTCCCGCAGAACGACAACTCGATCTTCAGCCCGCTCATCAACGGCCTGGTCGGGACGGCATTCTACTACGCGCCGAAGACCGGACAGACGGTCAACCCGCTGAACTACCGCGCGTACTCGATGCAGCAGCTCGCCGAGTACGTCGGTCACCAGGACGTCGATCACTTCACCATCGGCACGATCGGCAACGCGCGGCCGCTCTCCTGGCTGACGGCGAACGTCAACCTCGGCCTCGACTACTTCAACCGCTTCGACTACCGCACGCTGCAGCCGGGCCGTCTGCCGATCGCCGCGTCGTACACGAACGGCAACCGCGAGTCGGGCCACGCCGCGCAGTACCTCTACACGGGGACGGGTTCGGCGAGCGCGCACTTCGATTTCTCGGAGAACATTCGCTCGACGACCACCGCGGGCGCGTCGTACAACCGGCAGCTCCTGCAGGACACCTACGGCTTCGGCGCCGGCATCGTCGAGGGCACGTCGAACCTCGGCGCCACCAGCTCGCTCTTCGCCGTCGATGAGCCGTTCAACCACGTCATCACGATCGGCGCTTTCGGTCGTGAAGAGCTGTCGTGGCGCGACAAGGTCTTCCTCGCCGGCTCGCTCCGCGCCGACGACAACAGCGCCTTCGGCGTCGACTTCAAGCGCATCTACTACCCCGGCGTGAACGGGTCGTGGGTCGTGGGCGACGAGTCCTGGTTCCCGAAGACGGATTACGTGTCGAGCCTCCGTCTGCGCGCGGCGTATGGACGGTCGGGCCAGCGCCCGAACTTCCGCGACGCGACGACCTATTACGGCCCGGTGGCCGTGCAGATCGGTACGAGCGAGACGCCTGCCGTCACGCTCAGCGGCACCGGCAACCCGGTGCTCCGCCCCGAGAAGACGGACGAGTACGAGTTCGGCGGCGACGTCGGCTTCTGGCGCGACCGCGCGTCGTTGCAGTTCACCGCCTACCAGAAGCGGTCGACGGACGCGCTCATTCGCCGCACGCTTCCGCCCTCGGCGGGTCTGACGGCGAGCCGCTTCGAGAACCTCGGCGGCATCGGCAACCGCGGCACCGAGGCGCAGCTCGACCTCAAGGCGCTGCAGATGGACAACTACGAGGTGAACCTCCACTTCACCGCGACGACGCTGAAGAACCGCATCATCGGGCTCGGCAAGGGTATCGCGCCGATCGCGCTGAACCGCGGTCTCCAGCTCCACCGCGCCGGCTACTCCGCCGGTTCGTTCTGGCAGCGTCCTGTCTACTACAACGACGCGAACCACGACGGGCTCCTCTCGACCTCCGAGGTCACCCTCGGCGACACCGCCGTCTATCTCGGCGATGCGCTGCCGCGGTGGACGCGCTCCGCGAGCGGTGAGGTCCGGCTGTACAAGTTCCTCCGCATCTCGACGCTGTTCGAGGGTCGCGGCGGCAACAAGACCGGCAACTTCAGCGAGTACTTCCGCTGCGGTTCGGCCGGCAACACGCGTGGCTGCTCGGCGACGGGCAACCCGAACGCGACGCTCAAGGAGCAGGCGGCCTTCATCGCCGCGTACTTCGGCGGCGCATCGCCGTCGCGCCCCGGCGCGAGCCAGGCGCTCTATGTCGAGAATGGCGGCTTCGTGAAGTGGCGCGAGCTCGCCGTGACGCTCGATCTGCCGGAGCGGTGGGTCGGTTACATCCGTCCCGTCGGCGCGCGTGGCGTGAGCCTGAGCTTCGCGGGTCGCAACCTGAAGACCTGGACGAGCTACACGGGGATCGATCCGGAGATCGTCGAAGCCGGCACGAGCCTCTTCAATCAGAGCGAGTTCAACACGCAGCCGGTGCCGCGCTACTACACGGCTCGCCTCAACGTGAACTTCTGACGGACTTCGGAGACATCATCCAGATGCCATTCATCAATTTCGAGGGCCGATCGGTGCGTCGAGGCGTCATGCTCGGCGTGGTCGCTCTCTCGAGTGTCGCCTGCAGCACCAACGACATTCTGAACGTGAAGGATCCGGCCGTCGCGACGCCGCAGTCGCTGCAGACGAAGGCCGGTATCAACACCCTGTACGCCGGCGCGATCGGTGATTTCGCCGCGGCGTGGAACGGTAACGGCCTGACGGACGCCTTCGTGCCGACCGTCGGAATCTTCACCGACGAGTTCCGCTCGTCGGACACCTTCACCACCCGTAACGACGCGGATCGCCGCACGCAGGCGAGCCCGGCGAACGGCAACCTCTCCGACAACTCGTACATCGCGCTGCAGAAGGCGCGGCGCTCGACGCAGGTCGGAGCTCAGCTCGTCACGCAGTACGCGGATTCCGGCGCCGGCGACCCACGGGTCGCCGAGCTGGATGCGCTCGCGGGGTACACGTACCTGGCGTTCGGCGAAGCGTTCTGCGGAAACGTTCCGATCCCTCCGACCACGGTCAGCGGCGAGGTGTTTCCGGCCGCGGGGGTTGGCACGCAGGCGCTCCTCGACACGGCGATCGCCCGCTTCAACGCGGCGATCGCGGCGACCGGCAGCCGGACCACTCCGGTCGCGGTGCAGAACCGCAATCTGGCCAAGGTCGGACTCGGGCGCGCGCTTCTCGATCAGGGCAAGTTCACGGAAGCACTGGCCGCCGTTGCTGGCGTCCCGGTGAACTTCGTCTACAAGGTCGCCTACTCGTCGAACACCAACCGTGAGCAGAACTCGCTCTGGAATCTCAACGATTCCAACAAGCGCTACACGCTCGCCGACACCGAGGGAATCAACGGCCTGAACTTCCGCAGCGCGAACGATCCGCGCGTGCTGTGGCGGCGCTTCTTCGACGCGAACGGTGTCTCGCTCGGGTTCGATCAGACGAACATCGTCTACGAGCAGAGGCTCTATTCGAGCGCGGATGCGGACACCCCGCTGGCCGACGGCGTCGAGGCGCAGCTCATTCGGGCCGAGGCGCTTCTCAAGGCTGGTGACGCGACGTGGCTCGACTCGCTCAACGCACTCCGCGCCAACGTCACCGCGCTCGAAACGGCGCGGTTCGATGCCTACGTGACGAGCACGCAGTCGGACTCGGTGACCGCCACGACCCTCGCGCCGCTCACCGATCCCGGTACTCCCGATGCGCGCGTCGATCTGCTCTTCCGCGAGCGGGCGTTCTGGCTCTTCGCCACCGGCCACCGGCTCGGCGACATGCGGCGGCTCATCCGGCAGTATGGCCGCAGCGCCAATACCGTCTTCCCGACGGGACTCTGGTGGAAGGGCGGTCCGTACGGCAACGATGTGAATCTCGCGATCTCCTTCGGTGAGTCGAACAACACCGCGTACAACCCGGCCGCCTGCGTCACCACGACGCCGTAGGCAACCGATAGCACGGCAGCAAATCGAACGGGGTGCCACGATCGTGGCACCCCGTTCGTGCATTCCGTGGTACCGGGCTCGGTTCAGTTCCCGGAGTCCGGAACCCGCGTGCGTACCACGATCGCGCCGTTCCCTCCCTCGGTGCCGTAGTAGGGCGTGGCTTCCATCGCCGTCATGACGCGAATCCACGCGACGTTCTCCGCGGGGATCTCGCGCAGCGACGCGAGGTCGAGCCGCATCACGTCGTCGACGACGAGCAGCACCTGTGGGTTCATCACGAGGCTCGACCGCCCGCGTGAAGTGGCCTCGAAGTCGTGCGTGACGGCCCGCCCCCCGCGCACCTCGCTCATCGACAGGAACGTTCCGCCGCGGCGGAGCGCGTCGTACGCGTTCGTCGCACCGCTCCGCACGATGTCCTCATGGGTGATGAGGTTCGGGTCGTGGAACGGACGCGACGCGTCGGGACGATGAAGTGTCGCGCACGCGCCGACACCCGCGACGAGCATGACGCTCGCCATGAGCCGGACCCCGCCTGGCTGCCGCATGGTGCCTCCCGCGTTGGCGGCCCGCTTCGCCCTCGAAAGTGACGACTGCCGCGCTCCACGGAGCGAAGCCGTGGTTCGATCCTCTGCTTCACGTTGCGGGCCGCGAGAGCACCCGTCAAGCGCCCGCGTCTCCGGCCGATACGAACGTATGATGAAGAAGGGGGCCGGCGTCGCCGGCCCCTCTTCACGTCTCAGCGCTCCGCCGGCATCATGGCGTCGGCGTCGCCGGCTTCGAGAAGTCCACCGTCGGCGGACCGCTGCGCATCGCGGGATCCGTGACCTCGAAGTACTTCCGCGCCTTCGCGCCGGTGACCTTCGCCGTCAGCGCGGTCGGGAACTGCCGGATGTAGGTGTTGTACTGCCGCACCGCGTCGTTGTAGTCGGTGCGCGCGACCGCGATGCGGTTCTCCGTTCCCGTCAGCTCGTCCTGCAGCTGCCGGAAGTTCGCGTCCGCCTTCAGCTGCGGGTAGTTCTCCGAGATCGCGAGCAGCCGACCGAGCGCACCCGTCATCTGCGCGTTGGCATTCGCCATCGCTTCCGGATCGCCGCTCTGCTTCGCGCCGAGCAGTCGCGAGCGCGCGTCGGCGACCGCCGTGAAGATCTGCTCCTCGTGCTGCGCGTACCCCTTCACCGTCGACACCAGATTCGGGATCAGGTCGGCACGCCGCTGCAGCTGTGTCTCGATCTGTCCCTGAGCCGCGCTCGCCTGCTCGTCGTAGGTCTGGATCGTGTTGTAGCCGCAGCCCGTCGCGAGCACCGCGGCCAGAATGACGCCCACGTGTCGCTTCATCGGATCGTCTCCGTTCGGTTGATTGGGATCCTGTCGCCGACGCCGCTCAGGCGCCGCTGAAGCTGAGCTGCACCACGTATTTCCCGGGCTTCACCGCGCCGGGCGCGAGCTTCCATGCCTGCTTCGCTTTCTGGTTGAGGCAGTTGTTCACCGCCCGCCCCGCGGCCGAGCCGCTCCAGCGCGAATCGCCCACCGTCGCGTTGGTGATCCCCTCGCTTCCCACGGTCACCACCATCGCCACGTTCCCGCTGAGTCTCGGGTCGACCTTCTGGCCGAACTCGGTATAGCAGAACTTGGTCACGCTCTGCTCGCGCTCGACCGCGTCCATCAGCTCACCGGGCGCGCGAGGCACGTTCTCCGACGACGCCGTGCTCGCCGGAGCGGTCAGCTTGCGCTTCTTGAACGTATCCGGCTCGGCGGCGGGGATGTTCGCCTGGATCTTCGAGAGGTCCGTGGCGGTCGCCGTGTCGAGGTGGGTCGTGTCGACCGGGATCGAGTCGCGGCGCGCCTGCTTCTCATCCTTCGGGCAGCCGGCGAGCAGCAGTACCAGCGGAATGATCCCGACGAGCGCGGAGCGATTCAGCCTCCGATTCAGCGGCCGTGCCGTTCGTGTCATGTGCATCGTGCGTTTGTCCTGGTGACCGGTTGAGACGAAAAAGCCAATGTCGACGCGGCCGCCGTCAGGAGACGGCGAGCCGGTCGACGTATGCGACGAGGCGTTCGAGCCCCGTGAGGTAGCCCGCGATCACC
>JABFXM010000326.1 GCA_013361745.1 Gemmatimonadaceae bacterium
CTTCGCGCTGATCCGCCCCAGCTTGTAGTAGATCGACGCACGTCCCGGCGAGGTGCGAAGGATCTTGTTGCAGAGCGCGATCGCGTGGTTGAAGAACCCGCCCTCGGCGTACAGATCGACGGCCTTCTCGTAGTACTCGACCGCCTCCGACACCTGCCCCTGCCGCACCATGAGGTCGCCGACGCGGTTGTAGAGCGCGACGTCGGCGTCCTCTTCGTGTCCCCCGATCTGCGCGAGTAGCTCGACGTAAACCGCCAACGCTTTGTCGAACTGCTTCTTCTGCTCGAGGTCGGCGGCTTTCTTCTTGAGCTTCGCGACGTTGGACATCAGCGCGGGGAAGACGGCGGGAGCGGGACCGGCGGGATTTGCCGGGGCCCCCGGCGTATCCGGTCTAACTTACCGGTAAGTCATACTGGTGACAAGGTTTGCCACGCACCCACGAGCGGGTGCAGCGATGCTCGCCGAACCAGTACGGCAGCTCGCGGACGTCCTTCACGTCGTGGAGCGCGAGGTCCCCGGAAAACCCCGGAGCGATCTGGCCGGTTTCCGTCGCGATCGCGAGCGCGGCGGCCCCGTTCACGGTGGCCGCGACCAGCGCTTCGGCGACACTCAACTTCAGTTGACTGACGCCAAGCGTCAGAAGCAACGGGAAACTGGTCGTGGGCGAGGTCCCCGGGTTGAAGTCGGTCGCCAGCGCCACCGCGGCTCCCCCGTCGACGAGCGCGCGGGCGGGGGCCTGCCGTGTCCGGCCGAGAAACACCATAGTCGCCGGGAGGAGGGTGGCGACCGTCTCCGAGCGCGCAAGCGCGGCGATCCCGGCGTCGGAGATGGCGGCCAGATGGTCCGCCGACGTCGCGCCAAGGGCAGCGGCGAGCTCCGCCCCCCCACCCCCCTCCAGCTCGTCGGCATGGAGCTTCAGCGCGAGTCCGTGCGCGCGCGCCGCCTGCAGCACCCGGCGCGACTCCTCGACGGTGTAGACCCCCGGCTCGCAGAAGACGTCGGCGAAGCGCGCCAGCCCTTCGGCGGCGACGCGGGGGATCATCTCCCGTACGAGCAGCTCGACGTACTCGGCGCGACCATCCGCCCGCTCGCGATACTCGATGGGGATCTCGTGCGCGCCGAGGAAGGTGGGCACGATCCGGAGCGGCAGACCGGCGGCGAGACGGCGAATCGCGCGCAGCGATTTCAGCTCGTCGTCGAGAGTGAGGCCATAGCCGGACTTGATCTCGACCGTGGTGATGCCGCTCGCCGCGAGACGGCGCAGGCGCGGGCGCGCCAAGGCGACCAGATCGTCCTCGTCACGCGCACGCAGATCGCGCACCGATGCGTGGATGCCACCTCCACGTCGCGCGATCTCCATGTAGGGGACGCCCGCGGCACGCAGCTCCTGCTCCTCGAAGCGCGGCCGTCCGAAGAGCGCGTGCGTATGCGAGTCGACGAACCCGGGAGTGAGCACGCCGCCGGCGCAATCGACGACGGTGGCGTCGGGGGCCGACGAGCGCAGATCGCGCTCGTCGCCGAGCGTGGCGACGCGGCCGTCGCGGACGAGCACCGCGATCCCGGTGCGAATCGCGGCGTCGCGCATCTCGGTGCCCCGCCGGGCGCGCGCCGGTCCTGCGCAGGTCACGACCTGGCGCGCGCCGACGAAGAGGAGCGCAACGCCGTCGCGCGGCGCGGTCACGCCATCACGTCGCGGACGCGCGACACGAGCCGGAGAGGAGCCTGCGCCTCACCGCGGCAGGCGTAATAGCAGGCGTTGCAGTCGATCGGCTGGTACGGCTTGAACTCCGACCAGTGGAAGTCCGTCGGAAAGTCGGGGCAGCGCTTCACGTGCCCGGTCGGACTGATGTGCACCGTGCGAATCCCCGCGTGACAGGGCTCGGTCATCTCGCGCCGTGCGTAGCGCGGGATGTTCTCGAGGTAGTGATCGGAGTTCACGATGATCCCGCGCTTCCGCTTCTTGAAGGCGAGGAGCTCGGCGATGATCGCGTCGAGCTCGCGCATCTGCTCCGCCTTGAGCAGGTGCTCGGTGTTGCCGTTCTTCGAGTCGGTGTAGACGCTGAAGTTCACGCCGGCGCCGATCTCCTGCGCACGGGCGACGATCGGCAGGATCTGATCGAGATTGTCGTCCTTGATGACCGTGTTGAAGCGGACGTTGTCGATGCCGCGGCTTCGCAGCTCGGGAACGACGCGCATGATCTTCGCGGTCAGGCCGGGAATTCCGCGCGCGACGTCGTGGCGTCCGTCGAGATAGTCGAGCGAGATGTTGAACTGGTTGATCCCCGCGTCCCAGAGCGACTGCGCGCGCTCGGGGGTGAGCATGCCGCCGTGGGTGATCATCGAGATGTACTTCACGCGCACCGCGCCGCTCACCGCCGCGACGATGTCCTCGAGATCACGGCGGAGCGTCGGCTCGCCGCCGGTGAAGGTGATGAGCATCGGGTTGAAGTAGCGCGCCGCGTCGGCGAAGCTCTTCAGCTCGTGATCCTTCGCCGACGCGTCCGTCTTCCAGTAGTCGCAGAAGCCGCACTTCGCGTTGCAGCGAAGTGTGACCTCGAACTGGACGGAGATCGGCCGATGGCGGACCGTCAGCCAGGCGTACTTCGCGAGGAAGACCGGGACGTCCCACC
>JABFXM010000212.1 GCA_013361745.1 Gemmatimonadaceae bacterium
GCTCTCCGTCTTCCCATGCGGCACGGGCTCGCTGAGCGCGACGCAGGAGACGGCGATCCGGAACCAGAACGACCAGTACCCGTTCAACTTCACGAAGAGCCCCTGGTCGCTGCGCGCGACCGTGACGCTGCCGATCTTCAACGGGTTCCTCCGCGAACAGCGGGTCGAGGAAGCCGTGGCGGCGCGCAACAACGCGCGCACACTCGTCCGCGCCCGCGAGCTGCAGCTGACCGCCGACGTGACCGCGGCGTACCTCACGCTCGCGACCGCGCAGAAGACCGTCGCGGTGCAGGAGCAGAACGCGGCGCGCGCGCGCGACGAGCTGCGCCTCACGGAGGAGCGCTACCGCGTCGGCGCGGCGACCTTCCTCGACGTGGTGCAGGCGCGCGCGACCTACGAGCGCGCCGAGAGCGACCGGATCAACGCCGTCTACGACTACCACAAGGCTTTCGCCGCGCTCGAGAGCGCGGTCGGCCGCCCGCTGCGCTAACCCCCCAGAGGTTCACATGAGCAAAAAGGTCAAGTACTCGATCCTCGGCGTCGCCGGCGCGGTGCTCATCGGAGTCGTCGTGCTGACGGCGATGAAGAGCGGCAACAAGGGCGTCGAGGTGCGCATCGAGCCGGTGCAGAAGCGCGACCTCGTCGCGTCCGTGACCGCGAGCGGGCAGGTCCGCCCGCACACGAAGGTCGACGTCGCCGCGGACATCAGCGGCCGCATCGTACGGCTCGCGGTGAAGGAGGGGCAGATGGTGAGCAAGGGCCAGTTCCTCCTCCAGATCGAGCCGGCGCAGTACGAGGCGGCGGTGCAGCGCGCCGAGGCGGCGCTCGCGTCGGCGAAGGCCAGCGCGGCGCAGGCGAAGGCGAGCCTCGTTCAGAGCCAGCGCAACTACGAGCGCTCCGCCGAGATCCGGAAGTCGAACGCGACGCTGATCTCCGACGAGCAGCTCGAGCAGCTGAAGACGCAGGTCGAAGTCAACCAGGCGCTCGCGGACGCCGCGTCGCACCAGGTCGATCAGGCGGTGGCGCAACTCCGCGACGCGCGGAGCTCGCTGCTCAAGACGACGATCCTCGCGCCGATGAGCGGGCGCGTGACGCGCCTGAACGTCGAGCAGGGCGAGACGGCGGTGCCGGGCACCTTCAACAAGGACGCGGCGACGCTGCTGACGATCAGCGACATGGGCGTGCTCGAGACGAAGGTGAAGGTGGACGAGACCGACGTCGCGCGGATCAGCGTCGGCGATTCGGCGCAGATCCAGATCGACGCCTTCCCCGACACGACGTTCACCGGCCGCGTGGTCGAGATCTCGAACAGCTCGGTGAAGAACGCGACGGCGACGACGAGCGGTGACCAGGCGGTGGACTACGAGGTGACGATCCAGCTCCTCAACCCGCCGAACGAGACGCGTCCCGACTTCTCGGCGACGGCGAAGGTCGTCACCGACAAGCGCCAGCAGGTGCTCTCGATTCCGATCATCGCGCTCACCGTGCGCGAGGACTCGGCGCTGAGCAAGGGAGACACCGCGGTCGGGCTGGGCAAGGCGCGGCCGACGAAGGAAGTCGGCAAGCGCGACGTCGAGGGTGTCTTCGTGGTCGGGAAGGACATGAAGGTCGCGTTCAAGCCGGTGCGCGTGGGCATCGCGGGTGACAAGTACTTCGAGGTGCTCTCGGGTCTGAAGGAAGGCGACCGTATCGTCGGCGGCACCTATCAGGCGATCCGCGACCTGCACGACGGCGCGATCGTCCGCGACGCGCCGAAGGCGAACACGCCGAAGTCTCAGGCCGAGGCGAAGGGCGCATGAGGAACACCGACGAGTATCCGATCAGCACGACGGCCGAGCGCGAGGCGGTCGTCGCGACGGCCGGCGCCGCGCCGGAGCAGGACTGGGTCATCGTCACGCGCGGACTGAAGCGCGAGTACGACATGGGCGGCGAGATCGTGCGCGCGTTGCGGGGCGTTGACCTCGCGATCCGGCGCAACGAGTACGTCGCGATCATGGGTCCGTCGGGCTCGGGCAAGTCGACGCTGATGAACCTGATCGGCTGTCTCGACACGCCCAACGACGGCGAGTACTGGCTCAACGGGCAGCTCGTCTCGGCGATGAGCGACGACCAGCTCGCGCGTGTCCGGAACAAGGAGATCGGCTTCGTCTTCCAGACCTTCAACCTCCTTCCGCGGGCGACGGCGCTGCACAACGTCGAGCTGCCGCTGGTGTACGCGGGCGTCCCGTCGGACGAGCGGCGGCAGCGCGCGATGGAAGCGCTCGAGCGCGTGCAGCTCGGCCAACGCGTGGGTCACAAGCCGAACGAGCTGTCGGGCGGCCAGCGGCAGCGCGTGGCGATCGCCCGCGCGCTGGTGAACCGCCCCTCGATCCTGCTGGCCGACGAGCCGACGGGGAACCTCGACTCGACGACGTCCGAGGAGATCATGCGCGTGTTCGCGGAGCTCGCCGACCAGGGGCAGACGGTGATCATGGTGACGCACGAGGCGGACATCGCGGCGCACGCGCGGCGCGTGATCGTGCTTCGCGACGGCGTGATCGCGAGCGACGACAAGCGGTCGGCGTTCGCGCAGAAAGCCGGACTGTAAGTGCAGGGGTCAGGGGCCGATGCCTCTATTCGAAGCAGT
>JABFXM010000501.1 GCA_013361745.1 Gemmatimonadaceae bacterium
GCGCCCGACCCCGCGCGACGAAGCCCGAACGCACCAACGCACCAACGCACGCCGCAACGCCGCCCCTCGCTTGACCCCAATCCAGCGACGGCTTACTATAAGACGTGGGCGTCTTCGGGCCGCCCGCGAAATGTGGGCGAGGTTGCCCACATTTTTTTATTCTCGGACGTTGCCTAGAGACAACATGAACGACGAGCTGGAACATGTTGTCACGGAAGGGCTTGATGAAATCGGCTACGATCTCGTCGAGCTCCGCCAGGGCGGCACCCGGTCGCGCCCCGTGCTCGAGGTGCGCATCGATCGCCGCGACGGAGAAAAGGTGACCGTCGACGACTGCGCGCGGGCCTCCCGCGCGCTCGAGGCGCGTCTGGACACCGGAACGCTGGTGTCGGATCGCTATGTGTTGCAGGTGTCGTCACCCGGTGAACGCCCATTGCGGACGCCCGCCGAGTGGCGCCGCTTCGTCGGACGCTGGGCCAACGTGCTGGCTCCGGAGTTCGGCGGACGGTTCGAGGGCGAGATCGTGTCGCTGGACGACGACGGAGGGCAGACCGCCGTCGTCCTGCGCCCCGAGCGCGGAGAGGCGAAGCGGATTCCGCTCGCCGCGGTCAAGGAGGCGCGGCTGGCGTTTCGATTCTCATAAATTCAGGTACGGACCGTCGCCGACGGTCCTTCATCAGCGAGGTCTGTGATGGTCAGTTCCGCAGAGATGTTGGCCGCCTTCCGTGAGTTGTCGAACTCCAAGCAGCTCGACCGGACGGAGCTCTACGGCCTCCTCCAGGACGGCTTCATGGCCGCGCTCGCCAAGAAGTACGGCCCCACCGTCCAGGCGGAGGTCGACATCGACGACGGCAAGGGCGAGATCAAGATCACCGTCCTCAAGACCGTCGTCGACACCGTCGAGGATCCCGCGCGCGAGATCGCCCTCGAGGAAGCCCGCCTCTTCGACGACGGCTTCGAGCCCGGCGACGTCATGGAAGAGCCCCTCGACTTCAACGTCTTCGGCCGCGCCGCCATCCAGGCCGCCAAGCAGCGGATCATCCAGCGCGTCCGCGAAGGCGAGCGCACGAAGATCCGCGACGAGTTCGCCTCGCGCGTCGGCGACCTCCTCTCCGGCGAGATCCAGCAGATCGAGCGCGGCAAGCTCGTCGTCATGCTCAACAAGTTCCGCGAGGCGGAAGCGATCATTCCGTACCGCGAGCAGAACCATCGCGAGCACTTCCATCAGGGAGAGCCGATCCGCGCCGTCCTCAAGCGCGTCGAGGAGACCCCGAAGGGCCCGCGCCTCATCCTGAGCCGCGCCGACGGGCTGTTCGTCAAGGCGCTGTTCCGCCTCGAGGTGCCCGAGATCCAGCAGAACATCGTCGAGATCCGCGCGACCGCCCGCGAAGTCGGCAGCCGGACGAAGATCGCCGTCTTCTCCCGCGACGACAGCATCGATCCCGTCGGCGCCTGCGTCGGCCTGAAGGGCTCGCGCGTGCAGACGGTCGTCAACGAGCTCGGCGGCGAGCGCATCGACATCGTCCCCTGGTCCTCCGACCCGGAGCGCTTCGCCAAGCTGGCGCTCGCGCCGGCGAAGGTCGCGCGCGTCTTCAGCGATCCGGTGAGCAAGACCATCCAGGCCGTCGTCGACGAGGACCAGCTCTCGCTGGCCATCGGGCGCAACGGGCAGAACGTGCGGCTCGCCTCCGAGCTCACGGGCTGGAAGATCGACCTCTACTCGAGCCGCGAGTGGCTGGAGAAGGGTGGCGCCGAGCAGCTCTTCGCCCCGCTGCCGGGAGAAGTGGAGAGCGACGCCGCTGCCGACGTGCCGCTGGGCGAGCTGGCCGGCATGCACCCGGCCACGGTCGCCGTGCTCAACGAAGCGGGCTATCGCACGTTGAACGACATCATCGACCTCGAGCGCGACGACCTGCTGCGACTGGCCGGCATCGCGCCCGAGGAAGCCGATCGCATCATCTCGCTGCTCGACGAGCTCACGACCGAGGAAGCATCGTCGGACGACTCGCCGGCCCACACCTCCGACGCGTCGACCGCCTCGTGACGCTGTCGGCGGCGGACCGCGGACGCCTGCTCCGGCTCGTCGGGCTGGGCGTTCGCGGGCGCGGCGCGATCGTGGGAGTGGAGCAGGTGCGGGAGAATGCGAAGAAGAACAAGGTGGCGTTCGCCGTCGTGGCGATGGACGCCTCGCGGCACAGTCTGGACAAGGTCGTCCCGCTCCTGAATGCCAGGCGGGTTAGATTCGTTGAGGTACCAAGTGCCGCCGAGCTCGGCGGCGCGGTGGGGCGGGAGACCACCGCGGTCGTCGGCATCGTCGACCGACAGTTGGCGAAAGGGATTCGCGAGCTGGTGGAGACGGGCTCCGTGGGAGCCCCATAGGAGGGGGGTTTGAGCAAGCTTCGCGTACACGACATGGCTGGTGAGTTCGGGATCTCCGCGGACGAAGTGATGGGATTGCTTCGGACGATGGACGTGCCCGTACGCAGCCATCTGAGCCCGTTGACGGACGATCAGGTCGCGCGCGTGCGCGCCCGCTGGGAGCGCGAGAAGCGCGTCCGGGCGGAGAAGCAGGCCGCACCCCCCGCGCCGGCGCGCCGCCGTCGCGGTGCCGCCGCCGTCGC
>JABFXM010000427.1 GCA_013361745.1 Gemmatimonadaceae bacterium
TCTCGATAATCCCGCACCAGCCGACCCCTGACCCCTGACCCCCGACCCCTGCAGTCATGGATACCCGATTCATCTCCAGCTCCTTCGACATTCCCGGCTACAAGGTCGCCCGGTCGCTCGGGATCGTCCGTGGCATCACGGTCCGCTCGCGCTCGGTGGTCGGGCGGATCGGTGCGCAGTTCCAGACCTTCTTCGGCGGCAACATCACGATCCTCACGGAGCTCTGCGAGAAGGCGCGCCAGGAGGCGTTCGAGATCATGATCACCCACGCCGAAGCGTTAGGCGCGAACGGGATCATCGGCGTCGATTACGACGCGACCGAGATCATGGACGGCGTGACCGAGGTCCTCTGCTACGGCACCGCGGTGATCGTCGAATCGGCGTGAGGGGCGAAGCTATGCCTGCTCGGCTGATTGAACAGAAGGCACGAAGGCACGAAGGGGGTCTTAATCAGAACCTTCGTGCCTTCGCGCCTTCTGTTATTCACAGCAAGAGCTCTTCGCGCCTTCCGTCATTCCAGGCCGAAGCAATCGCAGAGCGTCACCGCCGCTCACCCCGTGAGCTCGCGCTTCCGACGCGCCAGCGCCTCGCGTGCGAACGGTGCCTCGCGGCTGTCGGCGTGGCGCTCGACGATGCGCCGCAGCTCCGTGAGCGACTTCTGCGGCTGCTTCAGCGGGCCGTCGTAGAGATCGACGAGTCGCTGCGTCGCGTAGAGGTCGTGCTGGCTCGAGCAGCCGGGGATCCGGCGGATCTCGGCGAAGAGCTTCGCTGCGCGCGCGGGGTCGCTCCCCTGCGCATACAGCTCCGCCGCCTGTGCACGCGGCGCGATCGCGTCGGGCGCGGCGGCGATCTCCGCCTCGTAGGCTTCGAGTGCGCCGGCGACGTTGCCCGCGGCGGCCATCGCCTGGATGTGCGAGTAGCTCGTCTCGCGCACCGCCTCGCCCCTGTTCGGCCAGAGGAAGCTGAGGAATCCCTCCGAGCTCGCGCGCGGCAGCCAGATGATGCCGAGCCAGGTCACGAGCGTGCCAAGCGGCGTCCCGACGAGCGCGTACACGTACCACGGCTTCGGATGCGCCGTTGGCACCATCATGCAGAACTGCGAGAGCACGAACGACGCGAACGCGCCCACCGCCAGAATGCGCGTGGTGCGCAGGCGCTCGAGACGGTCGCGCGCTTCCCAGTCGTGGCTCGATACTTCGAGAGAGATCGGCATGGCACCGTAAGGACGAGCGGCCCGTGCCGATGGTAAGAGATGGTTTGCGGGTTGCCAGGCGCCAGGCGCGCGCGCGAGTTGCCGGATGCCAGTCGCGAGGCGGAAGGAACTGCGTCGAACGGTCGTTACCGGCAACCGGGCAACTGGCAACCCGCAACCCGGCTTCCCCTAACGCTCGTCCCGCCGATCCGGCCGGCTCCTCGGACGCGCCTCGTCATCGGCGCCGCGGTTCGCCTTTCCCTTGTGCGACTTCTCGAGCCGCTCCTCGTGCGATTCGCCCTGCTTCGCCTGCTTCATCTGCTTGCTCGCGCCCGTCGTGACGCCGGCGGCGCTCGGCGCGATCCCCGCGTCGCGCGCTTTCTACGCCTTGTGACGACGCTCCTCGTTGTCGCCTTCCATCGATCGTTCCTGTCCGGCCATGATTTCCTCCGCGTAAGATGATCCGGCCGATGGTTCAAGGAGCGTACCGGACACGCGCGCATCTCGCGATCCGCTGAAGACGCGATGCGAGCAGGAAAATTGCCCCTCGCTCGCCGCATGACATCACGACCACCACGTTCGACATGATCATCGTCATCGGAGCCGGGGTCGCTGGGCTCGCGGCGGCGCGGGCGCTCGTGCGCGCGGGCGAAGAGGTGCGCGTGCTCGAGGCGCGCGATCGGATCGGGGGACGCATTCTCACTCTGCGCGACGACTCGCTGCGGCTGCCGATCGAGCTCGGCGCCGAGTTCCTGCATGGCGAGGCGAAGGAAGCCGCGGAGGCGGCGCGCGCGGCGGGGCTGCTCGTCTGCGAGGTGCGCGGCGATCGCTGGCGCGTCGAGGGACGCCGGCTCACGAACCTGCACGACTTCTGGGAGGAAGTCGAGACGGTCCTCGGCCGGCTCGACGCCGAGCGCGATCCCGACCGCTCGTTCCAGGAGTTCCTCGACACCGGCCCCGGCGGCCCGAAGCTCGCCCGCGCGCGGCAGACCGCGCGCGAGTACGTCGCCGGCTTTCACGCCGCCGATCCCGCGCTCATCAGCGAGCGTTCCCTCGCCGAAGGCGGCGCACCCGAGGAGCCGTCGGAGGAGCGGCTCGCGCGCGTGCTTGACGGATACGACGGCGTGCCGCACTCGTTCGCGAGCGAGATCGCCGACACGATCGAGACGGGGATCGTCGTCCGCTCCATCCGCTGGCGCCGTGGCGCGGCGTCGATCCGCGCCCTGGACCGCGCCAGCGGAGCCGAGCGTCGGTACGACGCGCGCGCGGTCGTCATCAGCGTGCCGTTAGGCGTGCTCGTCGCCGGCGAGGGGGAGGGCAGGATCGAGTTCGATCCGGAGCCGCGAGCGCATCTCGCCGCCGCGCGCAAGCTGACGATGGGCGCCGCGCGGCGCGTGCTTCTCGCCTTCGACGAGCCGATCTG
>JABFXM010000016.1 GCA_013361745.1 Gemmatimonadaceae bacterium
CATCCATGCCGCGCGCCTCATCGACGGCACGGGCGCGCCCGCGGTGAACGACGCCGGGGTTGTCGTCGCCGGCGACCGGATCGTGGCCGCGGGTCGTGCCGGCAGCGTCGCCATCCCCACGGGTGCGCGCACCATCGACCTCGGCGACGCGACGCTGTTGCCCGGCTTCATCGACGCGCACACGCACATCATCGGACGCTCGTTGAGCGATCCCGGGAGCGATCTCGCCGCGGTGAAGGACTATCCCGGCTACGCGGCGATCGTCGGCGTCGCCAACGCGCGGAAAACACTGATGGCCGGCTTCACCTCGATCCGCGTCCTCGGCTCGCCCGACTTCGACGACATGGCGCTCCGCGCGGCGATCGACGCCGGCACCGTGCCGGGGCCGCGCATCGAGACGGCGGGCCACTCCTTCGGCATCACCGGCGGCCACTGCGACGAGAACGGGTACAGGCCCGGGCTGATGGACAACGACTACCGCACCGGCGTCGCCGATGGGGTGGACGAGGTGCGCAAGGCGGTGCGCTACCGGGTGAAGTACGGCGCCGATGTCATCAAGATCTGCGCGACGGGTGGCGTGCTCTCCGAGGGCGACGCGGTCGGCGCGACGCAGTACACCCTCGAGGAGATGAAGGCCGTCGTCGACGAGGCGCGGAAGCTCGATCGCAAGGTCGCCGCGCACGCGCACGGCACCGACGGGATCAAGCTCGCCGTGCAGGCGGGGGTGTCGAGCATCGAGCACGGCTCCTTTCTCGACGAGGAGGGCGCGAGGATGATGGCGCAGCGCGGCACCTACCTCGTCCCGACGCTCAGCGCCGGCGAGTTCACCGAGAACGCCGCGAAGAGCGGCCGCCTCACCGGACTCCGCGCGCAGAAGGCGATGGCCGCCGCCGCGGCGATGCGCAACGCGATCCGCATCGCGATGAAGAACAACGTCCCCATCGCGTTAGGCACCGACGCCGGCGTCGGCAACCACGGCGCGAACGGCCACGAGTTCACGCTCATGGTCAACTGGGGCGGGATGACGCCGATGCAGGCGATCGTCGCCGGCACGTCGAGCGCCGCGAAGCTCCTCGGCTGGGACGCGCGCGTCGGCACCCTCGCCGCGGGCAAGCTCGCCGACGTCGTCGCCGTCCCGGGAAATCCGCTCGCTGACGTCACGCTGCTCGAGAAGCCCAGCTTCGTGATGAAGAACGGCGTGGTCTACAAGCAGCCCGGCCCGGCGGGGCTGGCGAGTGCGTCGACTTCCGGCGCTCCGTGACGCGCTGAACTGGAAGCAGGAGGCCATACGCTGGAGGCTCACAGCCTTCAGCCTTCAGCCTCCAGCCTGAAGCGATGATGACTCGACGCCCGGGCTGAGGCCGCCGTGTTCCACTGCTGGAGCTCGGCCCACTACACTCTTCCCCTTCCCGCCGGGCATCGCTTCCCGATCGAGAAGTACGCGCTCCTCCGCGACGCGGTGCTGGCGGAGGGGATCGTCCCCCCGGAACGCATGCACGACCCGGAGCGCGCGACGCGCGAGGAGCTGCTCCGCGTCCACACCGCCGACTACGTCGACCGCTTCACCGCGGGACGGCTGGGCGAGACGGAGATCCGCCGGCTCGGCTTTCCATGGTCGCCGCAGCTCGTCGAGCGCTCGTTCCGCGCGGTCGGCGGAACGCTGGGCGCGACGCGCGCCGCTCTCCGGAACGGCGTCGCGATGAACCTCGCCGGCGGCACGCACCACGCCTTCCCCGACCACGGCGAGGGCTTCTGCGTCTTCAACGACGTCGCCGTCGCGATCCGCGCGCTGCTCGCCTCCAGCGACATCGCCCGCGCGGCCGTGATCGATCTCGACGTCCACCAGGGGAACGGGACACACGCGGTCTTCGCCGGTGACGAACGCGTGTGCACGTTCAGCATGCACGGCGAGCGGAACTACCCGTACCGCGACGCGCCGCCGGTGACCGATCCGACCGGCGGACGTCGCTACGGACTTCGCGTCCCCGGCACGCGCGACGTCGATCTCCCCGAGGGCTGCGGCGACGACGAGTACCTCGACACCCTCGCCACCGAGCTTCCACGAGTGCTCGCCGCCGCACGCCCCGATCTCGCCGTCTACCTCGCCGGCGCCGACCCGCACGAGGGCGATCGGCTCGGCCGCATGAAGCTCACCTTCGACGGACTCGCGCGACGCGACGCGTTCGTGCTCGAGAGCTGCCGCGAGGTCGGGATCCCCGTCGCGATCACCATCGCCGGCGGGTACGGGCGCGACGTCCGCGACACGGTGCGGGTTCACGCGACGACGGCGCGGATCGCGGCGACATTCTCCGAGTAACGGCCTGCGGGGAGAACGACCCTGTCATTGAACTGACCTGCCATGAGACTAGGGCCAGGGACACTGTCACATGAGTCGTGAGAACAGGGGCCCGGCCAGAAGACAGTACGCCCATTCAGCCTCCGCGTACTGTCCTCCGGCCTATCCCCTGGCGCATGAGCCAGATCAGCGAACCGCCTCCATCTCTTGCACGCGGCGGCGCGCGAGCCGATCGTCGTTCATCACCCTTCCCTCGCAGCTCTGCTCGACCTGGCCCCTGCAACCGCCGTGATGCTCGCTCCATTCCGTTCCGCGCTCCTCGGGTTCGTGGTGCTCGCGAGCGCGACGTCACTCGCCGCGCAGGAGACGAGCGCGCACGAGCTGCCCTCGCCGCGAGTCACCGCGGTCGAGCGGCAGGGGGCGATCGTGCTCGACGGCGTGCTCCACGAGGCTGCATGGGCCGCGGCCCAGCCCGCGACTGATTTCACGCAGCAGGATCCGCACGAAGGGGTGCCCGCGACCGAGCGCACCGAGGTGCGCTTCCTCTACGATGCGGAAGCGCTCTACATCGGCGCGCGCATGTACGACACCCTCGGCGCGCGCGGCGTTCGTACCGAGCTCGCGCGTCGCGACCAGCAGAGCAACGGCGACTTCCTCCGCTTCGTCTTCGACACGTACCACGACCACCTCGGTCGCACGATCTTCCAGGTCGATCCCTCGGGCGTGAAGTACGACGCGGGCCAGGCCTCGGCCTTCGCGGATCCGGCGTGGGACCCGATCTGGGAAGTGGCGACTCGCATCGACTCGCTCGGTTGGACGGCCGAGTTCCGCATCCCCTTCTCTCAGCTCCGCTTCTCGCGAGCCGAGCTGCAGACCTGGGGAATGCAGATCTGGCGCTACGAGCAACGACTGAACGAGATGTCGATGTGGTCCTTCTGGAAGAAGAGCGAGAGCGGCGGCCCCTCGCGGTTCGGACACCTGATCGGGATGCGTGTCCCGCGGGCAGCGCGGAAGGTCGAGCTGCTTCCCTACGTCGTCGGCAGCGAGCGGCGCGCGCTTCCGCGAGATCCGAGCGACCCGTACGCGCGATTGACGAAGCGCGACTACCGAGTCGGCGGTGACGTCAAGGCGCTGCTCGGCTCCAATCTCACCCTCGACGCGACCTTCAATCCGGACTTCGGACAGGTCGAAGCCGATCCCGCGACGGTGAACCTCACCGCGTTCGAGACGTTCTTCCCGGAGAAGCGCCCCTTCTTCGTCGCCGGCTCCGGGCTGTTCGACTTCGGAACGTTCAGCTGCTTCGTCTGCAACAACATCTCTTCGCTCAGTCTCTTCTACTCGCGCCGCATCGGACGGGCGCCGCAGTTCAGCCCTTTCGCACTGGACGGCGTCGCCTACGCTGACGCGCCGGTGAACAGCACGATCCTCGGCGCGGCGAAGATCACCGGACGGACCGCGGGTGGACTGTCGGTCGGCCTCATCGACGCGCTCACACGCCGCGAGACCGCGCCCGTCACCGACGTCGGCGGACGCGAGTTCCATCAGGAGGTCGAGCCGCTCACGAACTACTTCGTCTCGCGCGTCAAGCGCGACATGCGCGGCGGGGACGTGAGCGTCGGCGGGATCGTCACCTCCGTCGACCGGCGGATCACGAGCGACCCCGTCGCGCACGAGCTCACCAGCGGCGCGCGCTCCGGGGGAGTGGACTGGAGCGTGAGCTGGGACAAGCGCACGTACAACATCCTCGGAAGCCTCGCCGTGTCGCGTGTCGACGGGGATTCGCTCGCCATCCTCCGCCTGCAGAACGCGTCGTCACGCTATTACGCGCGCCCTGATCGCCGCCCCACGAGGCTCGGCATCTTCGGCACCGACATGCTCGACTCGGCGCGCACCACGCTCTCCGGCGCCGGTGGGTACCTGCGTGTCGCGAGGGAAGCCGGGAGCTGGCTCTGGGAGGTGCAGGGCTCGACGCGAACGCCTGGCTTCGAGGTGAACGACATCGCTTTCCTCCAACGCGCGGATTTCATCTGGTTGAACGCGAACCTCGTCCGGCTCTGGAGCAACCCTGTCTCGATCTTCCGAAACGTCATCCTCGTCGGTGGCGTGCAGCGGCAGCAGAACTACGGCGGCGACGTGAACGACGCCGAAGTCCACGCCTTCGGGCAGGGGACGTTCCTGAACTACTGGGAGTGGACGGTGTTCACGCTCGCAAAGCCTTCGCTGCTCGACGACGTGGCCACCCGGGGCGGGCCGGTGGTGCGCGTCGCGTCCAGCCGCTTCGTACAGGGGAACCTCGGAACGGACCAACGTCGGCCGGTCGTGGTCAGGCTCGACGGAGGCACGGGAGGCGGCGCGGATGGCGGTCATACGGACCGCGTTGGCGTGAGCGTCATCATCAAGCCGGCGTCCAACCTTCGGCTCGTCGTCGGGCCGACGTACGCACGTGACTTCACCCCCGCGCAGTTCGTGACGACCTACGCGGACACCGGCGCCCGCGCGATGTATGGCCGGCGTGCCGTCTTCGCGGAGCTGACGCAGCGCACGCTCTCCATGGAGACGCGCGCGGCGGTGACCTTCACCCCGACGCTGAGCTTCGAGCTGTACGCGCAGCCGTTCGTGGCGACCGGCGCATACTCGCGCTTCAGTGAGTACGTGCGGCCACGTTCGCTCGATCGCCGCGCGTTCGCGTCCTCGGAGATCACGATCGAAGAAGTCGATCGCCGCGGCGTACCGCTCAGCTATCGACTCGCGCCGGTCGGTACGGGCGTGACGAACGTCTTCGGAAATCCCGATTTCAACTTCCGTTCACTCCTCGGCAACGCCGTGCTGCGCTGGGAGTACCGCCCCGGCTCGACGCTCTTCGTCGTCTGGAACCAGACGCGCAACGATTTCGATCAGACGGGCCGCTTCGACTTCGTCACCGAACGGCGCGCGCTGCTCCACCGGAATCCGGACAACGTCTTCCTCGTCAAGATGAACTACTGGCTGACTCTGTAGCGCGGGCGACGGCCAGGAGACAGAACGACCCTGCCATTGAACCGACCTGCCATGAGGCCAGGGCCAGGGACAGTGTCGCATGAGTCATGAGAACAGGGGACCGGGCCAGAAGACAGAACGCCTGTTGGAGTTCGACTCGGCGTACTGTCTTCCGGCCCATCCCCTGGCTCATGAGTCAGTCCTGTGAGCCTGTCCCTGGCCCTGGCCTCATGGTCGTTCCGTTCTGCCTCATGCGCCGCAGTTGATATTGCCCGTTCGCTCCCGCAATCTCCCCTCGTGCCTCGTCCCATTCCCGCCCCCGCGTCGTCCGGCTTCACCAGCCGCACCGCCGTTCCGCTATTCTGGGCCCGCTACGGCGAACCCGGCGCGCCGCCGCTTCTCGTGCTTCATGGCGGTCCTGGCGCGAGCCACGACTATCTGCTTCCGCAGATGCTGGAGCTGGCGCGCGACCATGAGCTGACCTTCTACGATCAGCGCGGCGGCGGCCGGTCGCGCACCGACGATCCCGCGCCCATCACCTGGCGCACGCACGTCGCCGATCTGGACGCGGTGATCGCCGAGATGGGGCTCGAGCCGCCGACCATCGTCGGCTACTCCTGGGGCGGGCTGCTCGCGCTCCTCCACGCGTCCGAGCGCGCCGCGAACGGCCTCGCGCTTCCCGCCGCCCTCGCCCTCATTGACCCCGCGCCGCTCACCCGGCAATATCGAGCCGAGTTCGAGGCCGAGTTCGCGCGGCGGCAGAACGGTCCACGTATCCAGGCCATGCGCGGCGCGCTCGCCGCATCGGGGCTCCGCGAGCGTGATCCCGATGCGTACCGGCAGCGCGCCTTCGAGCTCAGCGTCGCCGGCTACTTCGCCGATCCGGAGGAAGCGCGCGATCTCACCCCGTTTCGTGTCGTCGGACGCGTACAGCAGTCGGTGTGGGAGTCGCTCGGCGACTACGATCTCGTCGATTCGCTCGGTGGGCTGAAGGTACCCGCGCTCTTCGTGCATGGCCGCGAGGACCCGATCCCGCTCCTGTCCTCGGAGCGGGGCGCGCGGGCGATGGACGCGCCGCTCGTCGTCATCGAGCGATGCGGGCACGTGCCGTACGTCGAGCAGCCGGCGGCGCTCTTCGCCGCGCTCGACGAGTTCCTGGCGGCGCATGGTGCGCCGCGCCGTTAGGCAGCGCTCTTCTCCTACCCCGGGGTGACGATGGGCGGCTACGACGATCGCGGACAGCCGGAGATCGGAACGCTCGAGGCCGATGGGAAGAACCTCGCGGTCTCGCTGCGCGTGGTCTTCGACGGCATCGAGCACGTCGGGCGGCTCTGGTTCGCCGAAGCGGAGTGGGATGACGACGGAATCCCCGATCGCGGCGCCTTCCCCGGGCGGACCGTCGAGGAAGTCGTCACCCTCGCGCGCCGCCTCACCCCGCAGGAGCTCCTCCAGCGCTATCGTCGCGCCCAGGCGGAGAAGCGCCGCTTTCACGAGCTCCGTCGCATCACCGACGAGATCCTCGCCAAGATCCGCTACCTCAACCAGGTCGGCATCTCCATGCGCACCGGCATGCTCGACGTGGAGGGAGCGGCGCAGGAGCTCGAGCTCACCGAGCGCCAGCTCCACGAACTCGTCGACCGCCTTCGCCCCGTGGCCGGCGTCGGGGAGTAGCACCGCGCGATGGACTCCCGCACCGCGGCGTACGTCCTCTCCCGCATCGCCGCGCTCCTCGAGCTCGCAGGCGGGAACCCGTTCAAGGCCCGCGCGTACGACGGTGCCGCGCGCGCCCTTCGCGCGATCGATACCGACGATCTCGCGCCGCTCCTCGACAGCGGCGCCATCGCCGACCTTCCCGGTGTCGGACCGGCCACGCTCGGCGTGATCCGCGAGCTCGTCGAGACGGGCGAGTCCTCGTACCTCGAGCGCCTGCGCGGCTCCATCCCCGAGGGACTGCTCGAGCTGCTCCGGCTCCCGCGGCTCGGCGGCGCGAAGATCCACGCCCTGCACGAGGCGTTAGGCATCACGGGGCTCGACGACCTCGAGGAGGCCGCACGCTCGGGTCGCCTCGCCGGCGTGAAGGGCTTCGGCCCGAAGTCGGTGCAGGCGATCCTCTCCGGCATCGAGAAGCTGCGCGCCGCGGGCGACCTCATGCTGCTCCCCGCCGCGCTCGCCGAGGGGGCGCGTCTCCGCGCGTCCGTCGCCGGCCATCCCGATGTCGCGCGCGCCGAGATCGCCGGCGCCGTGAGGCGCAACGTCGAGGTCGTGCGCGACGTCGACATCGTCGCCGCCTGCCGCGAGGACACCGACCCCGAGTCAGTCGTGCACTCGATGGCCGGGTCGCCGGGAGTCCGTCGCGTCGCCGGCCGTGGCCCCGGCGCCGCGACGATCACCTACGTCGACGGTGTCTGTCTCGACCTCCGCTGCGTTCACGAGGGGGACTTCGCCATCGCGCTCTGGCGCGCCACGGGGAGCGAGGCGCATCGCCTTCGCGTCGCCGAGCGGGCGCGCGCCCGCGGCCTCGTCCTCGAGGGGGACACGCTGCGCACCGCCTCCGGCGGCGAGCTCCCGATCTCCGACGAGGCGGATCTCTACCTCGCGCTCGGCCTCCCCTGGATCCCCCCCGAGCTGCGCGAGAGCGGCGACGAGGTCGACGCCGCGGCGGAGAACGCGCTCCCCGATCTCCTCCGCGACGACCAGATCCGCGGCGTGATCCACTGCCATACGCGCTACTCCGACGGCAAGGCGAGCGTCGCCGAGATGGCCGCGGCGGCGCGCGAGCGCGGGTGGAGCTACATCGGGATCTCCGATCACTCGCAGGCCGCCTTCTACGCGGGAGGACTGAAGCGCGACGACGTCCTTCGCCAGCACGAGGAGATCGACGCGCTCAACGCCGCCTCCGACGGCTCGTTCACGATCCTCAAGGGCATCGAGGCGGACATTCTCGCCGACGGGCGCCTCGATTACGATGAAGAGCTGCTCGACCGCTTCGATTTCGTCGTCGGATCGGTGCACAACCGCTTCGGGCAGAACGGGCCGCCGATGACCGAGCGGATCCTTCGCGCCCTCGACGACCCGCATCTCACCGTGCTCGCTCACCCGACGGGACGCCTGTTGCTCTCGCGCGACCCCTACGACTTCGACATGCCCGCCGTCCTCGCGAAGGCAGCCGAGCGCGGCGTCGCGGTCGAGCTCAACGCCGACCCGCATCGTCTCGACCTCGACTGGCGGGTCCTCCGCGACGCCAAGCGCGCCGGCGTCACGATCGCGATCGGCCCCGACGCGCACTCGACCCGCGGCCTCGACAACACCGCGCTCGGCGTGCTGATGGCGCGCAAGGGATGGCTCGAGGCGGCCGACGTCCTCAACACGCGCGACGCCGCCGGCGTGCTGCGTTTCGCGCGCAAGCGGCGCTGATGGCGGCGAAGAAATCCACGGCGAGGAAGCGCGCCCCGAAGAAGAAGCCCCCCGCGCGCCTGAAGCGGCCGAAGATCAGGATCGACGCCGCGCACGCCGCGCGTCTCTACGACGACCTCGTGCGCACGTACCCCGACGCCCACTGCGCGCTCGATCACCGCGACGCCTTCGAGCTTCTCGTCGCGACGATCCTCAGCGCGCAGTGCACGGACAAGCGCGTCAACGTGGTCACGCCCGTGCTCTTCGCGAAGTATCCCGACGCCCGCGCCCTCGCGGCGGCGAAGCAGGAGGACGTCGAGGAGATCATCCGCAGCACGGGGTTCTTCCGCAACAAGGCGCAGAACATCATCGCGATGGCGGGCGCGCTCGTCGACCGACATGGCGGCGAGGTGCCCTGCGACATGGACGCGCTCACCGCGCTCCCCGGCGTCGGGCGCAAGACCGCGAACGTCGTGCTCGGCAACGCCTTCGGCCGCAACGAGGGGATCGTCGTCGACACTCATGTCTCGCGGCTCAGCCAGCGGTTAGGCCTCACGCGCGACACCGATCCGGTGAAGATCGAGAGCGCGCTCATCCCGCTCTTCGATCGCGACCGGTGGACGATGCTCTCGCACCTCCTCATCGAGCACGGGCGCCAGGTCTGCGACGCACGCAAGCCGCGCTGCGGCGACTGTCCCATCGCCGCGCTCTGTCCCTCGTCGCTCGCATGATGCCGTCCACTGCCACGCCCAACCCCGAGGAGTCGGCGCGCGTCGCGGACGTCCTCGTTCGCACCGGGCTCGCCCTCGCCTCGACCTCGAAGCTCGACGACCTGCTGCAGATCCTCGCCGACTCGGCGCGCGATCTCGTCGCGGCGCGCTTCGGCGCGCTGGGCGTGGTGAACGCGGAGGGCACCGGGCTCTCCGACTTCATCACCTCGGGCCTCACCCCGGAGCAGCGGGCGCGGATGGGCAAGCTGCCGGCCGGGCACGGCATCCTCGGGCTTCTCGTCCGCGACGCGCGTCCCCTCCGCCTGCACGACCTGCGCGAGCATCCCGCCTCCGCGGGCGTGCCGCGCAACCATCCGCAGATGCGCTCCTACCTCGGCGTCCCCATCGTCGCCGCGGGCCGCGTCTTCGGAAATCTCTCCGCCACGGAGAAGATCGGCGGCGGCGACTTCACCGAGAACGATCTCGATCTCCTCCGCGTGCTCGCCGCGCAGGCGGCGATCGCGATCG
>JABFXM010000350.1 GCA_013361745.1 Gemmatimonadaceae bacterium
TCGCCGATGCGCTCGTACAGCGCATCGTCGCGCACCGTGACGGAGCCGAGGAGCAGGTCGCTGTGTCCGCCGATGTACTTCGTGAGAGCCTGCATCGTGACGTCGACGCCGTGCGCGAAGGCGTCGAAGAAGACTCCGGCCGACCAGGTGTTGTCGAGCGCGACGACGGCGCCGTGGCGGTGGGCGGCGGCCGCAATCGCGGGGACGTCCTGCACCTCGAAGGTCACCGAGCCCGGACTCTCGCACCAGATCAGGGTCGTGTTCGGCCGGATGAGGCGCTCGATCTCGCCGCCGATGGTCGGCGGGTAGAACTCCGGATTGACGCCGAAGCGCGCGAGGATCTTCGTCGCCAGCGCGCGGTTGGGCCCGTAGACGCTGTCGCTGACGAGGACGTGGTCGCCGGCCTTCGCGAGACTGAGCCAGATCAGGGCGATGGCGCCCTGACCGCCCGGAGTCAGGAACGTATGGGCGCCATGCTCGAGCTCGGCGATTCTGGCGGCGAGCTCGAGCGTCGTCGGCGTCCCGTAGAGGCCGTAGGTGTAGCCGGCGCGCTCGTGGTTCCAGTCCTCGCCCGCGTCGGCGGAACGCTGGAAGAGGGTGGTCGACCCGCGGCAAACAGGCGGAACCAGAGATCGGAAGCCCGCGGGGATGCGCGCCTCGCTGTGAATGAGGCGCGTCTCCCAACGCTCGTTCGGCATTTTCGCTGTCCGGAAGATGATAACGGAGGGTGACGTCGCGCACCGGGCGTCGCAAGTGCGCCGATGCCTAACCGTCTCGCCGTCTACCCGCCGTGAACAAACGGTGTCGGCACGTACCCTGCCGATCTGTCCGACGCTCGTCCCGCGGCTTTCCAGTACGAAAGGGACGGCGAAACCCTACAGGAGGACACCATGGAATCCCTGGTGAAGCATCGAGTGGCAATCCTGGCCACAGCACTGATGGTGGCCGCGACGGTCGCAGGCGCGCAGGACACCACCCGCACGACCCGTACGACGCGCTCGAAGACGCGCGTGACCTCGCAGCAGCGCATCCCCGTCCGCAAGGACGCGGGCACGAGCGCTGGCACGACCAGCTCGGAGTCCACCGGCGCGGTCGCCGCGCAGCCGAACGCGGACTCGCTCGCCGCCGCGCAGCGTGCCGACTCCGTCGCCCGCATGGAGCGCATGCGGCAGGACTCGATCGCGAACGTGGAGCGGATGCGGCAGGATTCGATCGCCCGCATGGAGCGCATGCGTCAGGACTCGATCGCGAACGCGGCGCGCATGCGGCAGGACTCGATCGCGCGCGCGGACTCGATCGCGCGGGCGCGGGCGAAGATGATGCACGCGGGTCTCTACGCGCAGATCGGTGGGGGCGCCAGCTTCCCGAACGGCGACTTCGGCACCGGTTACAAGATGGGCTACAACGTCACCGGGTCGCTCGGCTGGCATCCGATGGTGTCGCCGCTCGGCATCCGTGCCGACGTCGGCTACGATCGCTGGAGCGCGAAGAGCGGCTACAGCGGGACGCCTAACGCCTGGTCGTTCCTCGGCGAGGCGACGCTGCGTATCCCGGGCAACTGGCCGATCTCGCCATACCTGCTCGCCGGTGGTGGCGTGACGCGGTTCGGCAGCTATGGCAGCAGCGGGTCGACCGGCGGCGGCGTCTACGGCGGCGGCACGACAAGCAGCACGAGCAGCTCCACGACGAAGGGCCAGTGGAACGCCGGCGGTGGCATCGGCTTCGGCTGGGGGATGACCAGACTCTTCATCGAGTCGCGCTACATGAGCGTCGCAACCCCGGGCGGTAACACGAAGTTCGTCCCGCTCATCATCGGCTTCCAGTTCTGATGAGAGGGAGCAGTCTCGTTGCGGTTGCAGTGTTCGCGGCGGCCGGGATCCCGGCCGCCGCGCTCGCGCAGCGCACCGCGCAGGCGCACGGCGTGCGGATCGAGGAAGTGAGCACCGGTGAGGTGGTCACCGCGCCCGACACGCTGCCGCGCTACACGGCGCGCACCGACAGCCTGACGTCGGTGCGCGTGCGCCTCGCCGCGGCGCGCGCGCGGACGATGCGCGTCGTCGTCTCCGTCGCGCAGCGCAAGCTCTGGGTGATCGACGGCGGCGACACCCTGCGTACGGCGCCGGTCGCGGTGGGGATGGGGCGCCTGCTGGAGTACGGCGGGCATCGCTGGACCTTCGCGACTCCGCGCGGGGTGCGAACGATCATCGGCAAGCAGGCGGCGCCGAAGTGGCGCCCGCCCGAGTGGGCGTACGCCGAGGTCGCGCGCGAGAACCATCTGAAGCTGGCGCGCCTTCCGGCGAAGGGGAGCGTGAAACTCCGCGACGGCCGGCGGCTGCTCGTCCGCGACGGTCTCGTCGGGGTCATGATGCCCGACGGCTTCGCCCCGCTCCCGGTGGACGAACACATCGTCTTCGACTCGACGCTCTTCGTGCCGCCGTTAGGCACGCAGAACCGCGCGATCGACGGCGAGCTGGGTGACTACCAGCTCGACATGGGGAACGGCTACCTGCTGCACGGCACCTCGCGCGCGGCGAGCATCGGCCGCGCGACCACGCACGGCTGCGTGCGGCTCTTCGACGTCGACCTCGAGTGGCTCTTCACCTT
>JABFXM010000423.1 GCA_013361745.1 Gemmatimonadaceae bacterium
CAGTCCTCGCTCACCGGTGACAGCTCGAAGAAGGGCGACCTGACCTCCACGGGGACGACGGGAAGCATCGGCACCGGCAGCGACGCGCCGGCGAGCAGCCCCGCCGGAACGGTCGGCACCTTCGGCGCGACCTCGGTGGAGACGGTCGGCTCGGTGGACGCGGTGAGCTCGTTCGGCACCGGCCACCTCGCGAGCGGGAACGTCTCGACGGTGATCGACAATGGGGAAGCGCTGCGCGGCACGAGCGACGTGACGGCCGCGCAGGACGCGGCGGCCCGCGCCGATCGCCCGGCGGTCGGTCCCGCCTCGAGCGGCGCCGCCTTCGACCTCGGCGGCGGCGCGAGCAGCTCGACGAACGACACGTCCTATCCGGGCGCCAACCCGCAGGGCTCGATGACGTACCAGAGCAACGAGCGTCTCACGGCGAGCGCCAGCGACAGCGCCGGCGGGCATCGCACCGAGAGCTACGACAACGTCGGCGAGCGGCAGCGCGAGCTGCAGACGAGCGACGCTGGCGAACGCCCCGGCTACACCGACCCGGTCGCGGGCGAGGGCGTCGAGAACATCGCCTCCACCGGCGAAGCGCCGCGCGGCGATGTCTCCGACCCGCAGCCGACCCTCAACGACACGCCGCGCACCGAAGAGATGCGCGACGACGGCGAGGAGCGGGCGCACAAGTACTGAGGCAGGGGAGTAAGGGGAGTAAGGGGAGTAAGGCACTCCCAGTCGGCAGTTACTTACTCCCCTTACTCTCCTGACCCTCCTTACTCTCCTCCCCTGTAGCTCTCGAAGAATCCGCTCCCGCTGCCGCCTAACGGCGTGCCGCCGACGCGGCCCGAGAGGTGGGCGGTGCCCTTCATCTGGATGAAATAGGGGAGCGACATCGCCGAGCCCCGTCCGCCGCGCTCGGCGCCGCGGCGCATGTCGGTGCCGATCGCGTCCTCGATCTCGAGCGCGACGCGTAGCGTGTCGTCGCCGCGCACGTCGGCCATCGTCGCCCGCGCGGGGACGTGTACCGGCTTTCCGCCGACGAGGATCGTGCGCGCGTCCTCGTAGTCGATGCGCGAGGGACGGAACAGGGCGCGGAAGCCGAGCGAGTCCACGAGGTAGAGGAAGAGGGCGCCGCGCTCGCTCCCCGGCGTGTCGACGCGGCCGTAGAGGAAGGTGTAGTTCCCCGCGCGCGCCGCGCCCCATTCCCAGGTCACCCCCTGCCACGTCCCCCAGTTGTGGTCGTGGTAGCTCTGCGCGTCGTCGAAGCGCTCGCAGCCGCCCCCGGTACAAATCGTCCCCGTCGCCGCGGCGCGCAGCGCCGGGACCGCGTAGCCCGAGACGACGTCGCCGCCGAGCGCCGCGCCGGGGAAGTACGCGCGCGGCGCCGGAGCGACGACGAGGTTCACGTCCACCGCGCCGCCACCGGTCGTCGAAAGCGCACGCGCACGCACCTCGTAGCGCCCGTCGGGGAGCACGCGCACATGTGACTCGCCGACGTCGAGATCGGCGCGCGTCGTCGAGAGCCTCACGCCGCTCGCGGGGACGAACGCGACGAAGCGACGCTCGGTCCCGCCCTGCTCGCGCAGCGTGACGAGCACCTGCCCGCCCCAGCGGCCGTTCGGGATGTCACCGCCGGCGAGGAGGGTGACGAACGCCCAGTGGCGGCGATCCGCGGAGAGCACGTTGAAGTAGTGCCACTCCGCCCATGTCGCGCGCTGCGCCGCGGTGAGCTCGGCGGGCGGCAGATGGAAGTGATCGATGCCGTCGCGCAGCTCGGCGGGCGTCGGCGCGATCCAGCGACGATCGAGATCGTCATCGCGCCAGTCGCCGGCGGCGAGCGTCGGCGTCGCGCCGACCCCGCGCGTGCGCGAGGGGATCTCTCCCGTCGCGCGCACCGGTCGCTCGACGCCGTGGCCCGTGCGGAGATAGAGCAGCGAGCCCTCGATCTGCGGCGCCACCGCGCGCACGTCGCGCGCCAGCCGCGGCGCGGCGAGGAGCTGCAGGTAGACGAAGCGCGCGTGATCGATCGAGAAGTACATCCCGCCGAGTCCACCCGTCTTCAGCACCTCGACGTCGATCCCCTCGGGGAGGACGGTGACGTCGCCGCCGCCGACCAGCTTCTCCTGCCGCGCCTGCGCCAGCAGTGCCTCGCCGATGGAGAGCAGGACGATCATCACCGCGACGCCCACGCCGTAGCCGGCGAGGAGCAGCAGCGTCCGCGCCGGCCGGAGCGCGAGGTGACGGAAGGCGATGCGCGCGTACACCTAACGGCCGGCCAGCGCGACCGGCTGCGCGCCGTGCCGCTCGTCGCGGACGACGAGACCGTCGCGCATGTGCACGATGCGCTTCGCGGCCGCGGCGAGCTCCTCGTCGTGCGTCACGACGACGAGCGTCGTGCCGTCGTCGTTCAGCCGCTGGAAGAGCGCGGCGACCTCGGCGCCGGTGCGTGCGTCGAGCTCGCCCGTCGGCTCGTCGGCGAGGACGAGCGCGGGACGGTTGGCGAGCGCGCGCGCGATCGCGACGCGCTGCTGCTCTCCCCCCGAGAGCTGCGGCGGGCGATGACGCTCGCGTCCGGCGAGCCCGACGTACGCGAGCAGCTCGCGCGCCC
>JABFXM010000286.1 GCA_013361745.1 Gemmatimonadaceae bacterium
TCAGCGCGCGGAGATACGCGACGATGTCCGCGATCTCCTGGTCGGTGAGCCCCGACGTCACCGTCGTGGCGAGGATCGGATCGTACTGCCCCTTGCCGAGCGTCGGCATGATCGAGCCGGGCTTCATCGCGCGGGTGTTCTTGATCCAGAGCGCGAGGTGCTGGTCGTCGTTGGGGTAGAGCCCGGCGCCGATGGTGAGGCGCGACCCGATGTGGGTGAGGTTCGGCCCGATCTGCCCCATCGACATCGGGTTGCCGGTGATCGTGTGGCAGCCGATGCAGGCGCTGCGCGAGTAGACCTGCTGGCCGCGCGCCGGGTCGCCGGGCTGGGCGCTGAAGCTCATCCCGTCGGGGATCGGCTTCGTCGGCTCCGTGTACTTCGGCATGCGGTCGGCGGGCCAGCCGGTGAAGCTCGCCGGGGTGACCGGCGTCGTCATGCCGGCGGCGGTCGCGGCGGGCGTGGTCGTCGCCGGCTGCGTGCACGCGACCTTCGCGGGGGCCGCGGAGCCCGTCGCGTTAGGCGTCGCGCCGGCGGCGGTCGCGGGCTGACCGGGCGTCGGGGCGGCGACCGCACCGAACGCCGCCGGCGTCTTCTGGTGCGCCACCCACTCGTCGAACTGCGCCGGCGTCACCGTGAAGGCGCGGAAGCGCATGTTCGCGTGGCTCGCGCCGCAGTACTCGTTGCAGCTGCCATTCCACGCCGTGGCGTCGGCGCTGTCCGGCGTGAACCACAGATAGTTCGTGTGGTTCGAGACGAGGTCGCGCTTTCCGCCGAGCCGCGGGATCCAGAAGGAGTGGATGACGTCGGCGGTCTTGAGCTCGAAGTTCACCGTGCGACCGATGGGGAGATACAGCTCGTTCGCCGTGATCACCCCGTACTGGGGATAGCGGAACTCCCACCACCACTGGTGCCCGATCACCTGGACCTGCAGCGCGTTCGGCACCGCCTTCGCCTGCGTCCGGAAGATCGCGCGCACCGTCGGCACCGCGATGAAGATGAGGACGATCGCGGGGATCAGCGTCCAGACGATCTCCAGCGTCGTGTGCCCGTGCACGTGCTTCGGCTCGGGAGCGCCCTCACGCCGGCGGTAGCGCCAGAGCACGTAGAGCAGCGCGAGCTCGACGAGCACGAACACGAGCGCCGACCAGAAGAACATCGTGTTGAAGATCGAGAGCACCTCGCGATTGAACTCGGTGTGCCGCTCGAAGATCGTGTTCGGATACTTGTCGCCCGAGCACGCCGAGAGTACGAGCGCGAGGGCGGCCGTCAGCGCGGCATGCAGTCGCCGGCGCGGGCGGTGGGTCGCAGTCATGCCAAGTCCTTGGAGACTGGAGTGGCCGCGCGCCGTCAGCCGACGCGCGGGTATGGTGGTGTACAGGTGTGGGAAGCTACCAGCGCGCCAGAGGGAAAATCAAGGAAACGGCGTCGCTGATTCGAGGACGAGGACGCTGCTGTCAGGTGATGCCCGACGACGGAATGGGTCAGGGGCCAGCCGTGAGGAACTGCGTTCGAAAACGCACTGCCTCACAGCTGGCCCCTGCCGCCCCTCGACTTCGTCAGTCGGCGCTCGCTTCCGCCTTCTCCTTGTGGTCGTCGATCGCGTGCTTCTCGAGCACCTTCGCTTCGGCGATCTCGAGCTGCGTGCGGACGCTGGCGATCCCCTCGCGCATCCCGCGCACCTTCTGCGCGTCTCCGCCCCCGCGCGTGGCGGAGAGCAGCATCGCGACCACGACGTCGGCGATCATGCCGAACTGTCCCTTCAGCTTCCCGATCAGCGGCGTCGCCGCGCGCTTGAGCTGCTGCACGCGGCCGGCGATGGGGCGGCTGTTCTTGACGTCGAGCGCCATCCCCTCGACGATCCCGTGGCAGCGCTGGAGAATCGCCTGCGCCTCGTGGATCGTCACGATCTTCACGTTCCCCGCGCCGTCGAGCTTCGGTCCGGTAGCCATGCCTAGAGGACGCGTGCTTCGCCGACAGAGTCACGGCAGTGGTTGCCGTTTGCCAGTCACCAGTTGTCAGTTGCCGCGTTGCCAGCCGCCAGAACCCGCGGTCACAGGCCACTGACCACCGGAGACTGACAGCTACTTCACCCTCTCCAGCTTCGCGTTCGCTCTCGCCTCGCGGCCCGCCTTCGACTGCGGCTCGCCGTTCACCGTCACGATGTCGGCCGTGAAAGGCAGATGCGCCGCGTACAACGAGCTGCCGACGCCGTACGCGTCCACGGGGACCCCATCCTCCTCGAAGGCGCGGATGCGCTCGATGCTGAAGCCGCCCGAGACGACGATCTTCACGTCGCCGAATCCCTCGTCGTCGAGCGCGTTGCGCACGTTCCAGACGAGCTGCGGGTTCACCCCCGTCGGGGGAAAGGTGCCCATCAGGGGAAGGATCGACCGGTCGACGAGATGCTGCGAGGTGTCGATGCGCACCCCCCACAGCTTCCCCTCGGTCGCCCGCGCCACGGCGACGCTCGTCCCCACCGCGTCGTTCGCGTAGTCCACGAGCGCGATCAGCCGCTGCTCGTTAGGCGCGAACTCGGCGAACGCCTTCGTCGCCGCCACGCTGTCCCCGCCGAAGGCGGCGATGAGCGCGTGCGGG
>JABFXM010000593.1 GCA_013361745.1 Gemmatimonadaceae bacterium
ACCTCGCGCGCGGCGACGCCGCTCACCCCTGCGCCTTCGCGACGAAGAACTCCTTGTTGTTCTTCGTCGCCGACATCTGCCGCAGCAGGAACTCCATCGCCTCGGCCTCGGGCATGTCGGCGAGGAAATTCCTGAGCAGGTAGACGCGGTTGAGCTCCGCCTTGTCGAGCAGCAGCTCCTCG
The DNA here is from genome assembly GCA_013361745.1 of Gemmatimonadaceae bacterium. Taxonomy (GTDB): domain Bacteria; phylum Gemmatimonadota; class Gemmatimonadetes; order Gemmatimonadales; family Gemmatimonadaceae; genus JABFXC01. The sequence continues at coordinate 183 of JABFXM010000593.1, forward strand.
CGTCTCGTCCCGCTCTTCTGGATGTCGATCGCCGGAAAGACACGCCGATCCGCGATCTTCCGATCGAGGACGAGCTCCATGTTGCCGGTCCCCTTGAACTCCTCGAAGATCACCTCGTCCATCCGCGACCCCGTCTCGATGAGCGCCGTGGCGACGATGGTGAGCGATCCGCCGTCGTCGATGTTGCGGGCGGCGCCGAAGAACCGCTTCGGCTTGTGCAATGCCTGCGCGTCGACGCCACCGGAGAGGATCTTCCCCGAGTGCGGAACGACCGCATTGTGCGCCCGCGCCAGCCGCGTGATGGAATCGAGGAGGATCACGACGTCGTGGCCGTGCTCGACGAGCCGCTTCGCCTTCTCGATCACCATGTCGGCGACCTGCACGTGACGGTCCGCCGGCTCGTCGAAGGTCGAGCTGATTACCTCCGCGCGCGAGCCGACGTTCGCCTGCATGTCGGTCACTTCCTCGGGTCGTTCGTCGATGAGCAGGATGATGAGCGTGACCTCGGGATGATTCTCGAGGATCGCGTTCGCCATCTTCTGCATGAGGATCGTCTTGCCGGCGCGCGGCGGCGCGACGATCAGACCGCGCTGTCCCTTCCCGATCGGCGCGAGCAGATCGACGATGCGCATGCTGAGATCTCCGTCCTTCGGCTCGAGGCGGATGCGCTCGTCCGGATATCGCGGCCGCAGGTTGTCGAAGCTGCCGCGCTGCTTCGCCTTCTCCGGATCGTCGCCGTTGATGGTCTCCACCTTCAGCAATGCGAGATAGCGCTCCCACTCCTTCGGCGGGCGCACCTGCCCGGAAATCGTGTCGCCCGTACGAAGATCGAATCGCTTGATCTGGGAGGGCGAGACGTAGATGTCGTCGGGCCCGTAGAGGTAGTTCCAGTTCTGGCTGCGAAGGAACCCGTAGCCTTCCGGAAGGATCTCGAGGACGCCCTCACCCGTCAGCACGGTATCCGAGTCGAGCAGGTTCTGCTCGATGCGGAAGATGAGATCCTGCTTCCGCAGTCCCGACGTGTTCGTGATGTTCAGCCCGTCCGCCATCTCCTGCAGCTGCGGGACGGACATGCGCTTGAGCTGTGCGATATCCACGAGGGGGGAGCTCCGGGACGGACCTCGCGCGAGCGGATCGGCGGGCGTTCGAAACGCCGCGACGGCGCGGCGTGCACGGGAGGGAGGCGCGTGGGGCGCGCGCGGGCGAGAAAAATGTCCCTCGAAGCTACTGGCCCCGGGAATCGGGGGCAAGAGAGTGGGATCGCGCTCGAACCAGCGGCGAGGAGCGACGGAGATCACCATCGCGCCTGCGCAGTTCAGAACACGACGTAACGAAGCGGGTGAGCGCGCAGGTCGGAGACGAGCACTCCCAACTCCTTCTCCGCCGACGTGAGCTGACGCGTGAGGATGCTGTCGCGGAGCGCCCGGCCCGCGGTCCCGCGCGGCTCGTCCAGCATCGCACGCGCGAGCGATACGTCGTCACGCAGCGACGCGACCGTTCGCGTGAGCGTCGAATCGCGGCGGAAGCGGCCGAGCACGGTGCGGTTCGATCCGATGAACGCGCGAAGGCTGTCGACGCGCGCCAGCGCACTCTGCGCGCGCTGCACGGGCCCACCGGCTTCAGGGCTGAGCACCCGGGCGATCGTCCCGCGACCGCGGAGCGCGCGGTCGGCGAGGCGGCTGCCGCGGTCGACCACCACGTCCACCCTGAGCGCATCGTCGTTGAGCAGCGCGCCGCCGGTGCCGCGCGCGGAGTCGAGATCGGTGCGAAGCTGCTTGACGTTGTCGATGATCGCCGGGAAGTCGCGCGAGGCGAGCGCGATCCGCGATGCCATGCCTTCGGGGTCGCCCTGTGGCACCGAGCGCAGTGTGTCGCCTGCGTGGATCGGCCGGACGCTTCCCGTGGCGCTCGAGAGATAGATGACCGGCGCGCCGATCATCGTCCCGCCCGCGCGTACCTGCGCCTGCGCGTCGGCGCTGACGAAGCGCACGTATTTCTTCAGGACCTCCATCACGACGACGACGTTCGCGAGCGTGTCGCCACGCGGAGGAAGAAATTCCACCTTCGACACCTGGCCGATCGTCTGGCCGTTCAACCAGACCGGTGTCCCTTTCATCACGCCACGGGCTTCCGCCATCGTGCTGTACAGCGGGATCGTCGCGCCGTGGAGCGCGCCGACGCGGGCGAAGGTCAGCACGCCGATGGCGATGATGACCGTCGCGGCCAGAGCGAGCAGGCCGGGAAGGAGGGAGCGCCAGTTCTGGATGCGGGGCATGATCGACGTGTCGTCGCGTTCGACGGTGGCAAGTCACGAGCCAGCACGCTCGAGGCCGCAGCGCCCCCGCGCCCGCCCGGCGCCTAACGACGAAGCCCCGGCGGGGGCCGGGGCTTCGTGTATCTCGGCAACGTAC
>JABFXM010000281.1 GCA_013361745.1 Gemmatimonadaceae bacterium
CGTCGACCGTGGCGACCTTCGTCAGCGACCGCAGGTCGATCACATCCACCGTTCCCGGCATCGAGCCGACGCCCTCGTCGGTGATGAAGGCGTAGCGATCGTCGCTCGACACGGTGACCCCGCTCGGCAGCTTCCGCGTCGTGGGGATGCGCGCGAGCTCCTTGCCGGTCGCGATGTCGAAGACCGACACCGACTGCGCGCGCTTGTTCGTGCCGAGGAGCAGGCGGCCGTCGTGCGTGACGGCGAGGTTGTAGACGCCGTCGCCGGCGGGGATGCGGCGCACGAGGGCCCAGCGCGCGAGGTCGATCTGGACGAGATCGTTCGACTTGTTGCAGGCGACGAAGACGAAGCGCCCGTCGGTCGTCGGCTGGGCCCAGGTCGGCGAGCAGACCGCCGCGGTAGTCATGGTCATCGGCATCACGTGCTCGGCCGGCAGCTGCTCCGAGGCGTGCTCCCTCCCCCCGGTCACGACGAAACGCCGTGCGACGCCGAGGTTGCGCGCGTCGATCTCGACGAGAATGTCGTCCATCATGCACACCGAGTAGTGCCGCGATCCGTCGGGACTGAGCCGCGACCCGTGCGGCATCGTGCAGGTGCGGATTCGCGCCACCTCGACCATCTGCGGCGCGTACACGACCGACACCGACGACGGCACCATCTCGCCGTGCAGATTGAAGTTCACCGTCCAGACGTACGCGCCGTCGGGCGAGACCTGCACCGTCGCCGGAAAGAGCCCGAGCTGCACGCGCCCGCGCAGCGAGTCGCCGGCGGTGGTGAACTTCCACATCGAGCCTTCGGGCGCGCCATGCGCGGTCGTGACGTAGTAGTACCGACCGTCAGGCGAGACGGCGACGCCGTGCGGCCCCGCGAGCTCGCTCGGATTGTAGCCGATGCGGAAGTCGCGCTCGACGGCGATCCCCCGCGGTCCGTAGCGCAGCAGCGCAACATGATCGTTCCCCTCGCTCGCGACGAAGACGAGGTAATCGCGCTCGGGGCCGGCGGGAGCGGGGGCGGGAGCGGGAGCGGCGCCGCGAGTCGCGCAGGCGGCGAGAAGCAGGGCGAGAGGGAGGGCGCGAGGATTCACGTGGGACTCATGAGACACAACTGAACGACCATTGAACTGCCGTGCCGTGAGACTGTCTCGTGGCCGGTCAGTTCTGCCTGCTGGAAGTTCACGAGACGAGTCACATCACCGGCTTGGCTTTCGGCTGGATCCGTACGATCCACAGCCCGTTGTTGAAGTCGTTCACGTACGCGAGGCCGTCCTTCGGGTTCACGACGACGCCCCAGTCGAAGGCGTGATTCTCGGTGTTGCCGCTCATGTCCGCGGTGTTGAGCGACGCGATCTCGCGGTTCTGCGCGCGCAGGTCGCCGCGCAGCTCGCCGCTGATGTCGAAGGCATGGAAGCCCGCGTCGTACGCGCCCATGTAGAGCGTGTCCTTCACCACCCAGTAGTTGTGCACGCCGCCGTTCTCCGGCGTGTACCAGGCGACCGACTTCGGATGCTCGATGTCGCTGACGTCGATCACCTGCAGGGTGCCGTACATCCGGCCGGCGGCCGCATCCTTCGCGCCCTTCACCGGTCCGTTCAGGTAGACCTCGTCGCCGATGAAGACGTACTTCCCGTCGCGCTGGCGCCAGGCGGTGTGCGTGCCGCGCGCGAAGCCAGGGCCGGAGACGTCCTCCACCTCGCGGTAGAGCGAGTCGAGGTTGTACTTGAACTGCGAGACGAGCACCGGCTTCGCCGGCGTGCCGCCCCACTTCCCGTTCCCGATGTCGAGGATGACAAGGCCGTCGTTCCAGTAGCTCGCGTAGAGCAGCCCGTCGACGATGTCGAGGTCGTGGACGTACCGCGCCGCGTCGGGACGGTTGGTCCGCCATGAACCCGCGCGCTTCGGGTGCGCGGGGTCGGCGAGGTCGATCACGTCGATCGCGCCGGTGCCGTCGTTCGTCGCGAAGACGAAGCGTCCGTACTTCGGCGTCTCGTACATGTAGACCGAGTGCACGCCGCCGGTGAGCCCCTCGGTGAAGTCGGCGATCTGCTTGGGGTGCAGCGGGTCGTGGGTGTCGGCGATGACGATGCCGTTCTTCCGGTCCGCGGCGCCCTCGCGCGTCAGCACCATGTAGTTCCCGTCCGCCGTCGTCTGCATGTCGTTGACGAGGCGCGTGTTGACGACGATCGAATCGACGACGCGCGGGTTCGCGGGATCGCTGATGTCGATCGCGTAGACGCGATCGCCACCGCCGTGCGTGCCGAGGTAGGCGACGGTGCCGTTCGGGTGCAGCCACACCTCCGACGTCGGGAACTTGGTGCGCGGCAGGCGCCCGACCACGTTCACCGGCCGGCGCACCTCGCGCTCGGTCACGTGGACGACGGTGCTCGCCGAGCGCGAGCCGCCGACCGCGGTGACGACGTAGTCGCCGGGACGATAGGCGACGAATGCACCGTCGGCGCCGATCTCACCGTCGCCGGGCGAGAAGGTCCACGTCGGCGTGAGCCCGCCGATCGCGCGACCGGCGGCGTCGGTCGCGCTCACGGTGAACTTCACCACGTCTCCCTGTCTCACACTCGGCGCCGCCGGCGAGATCG
>JABFXM010000388.1 GCA_013361745.1 Gemmatimonadaceae bacterium
GAAGATCGGGATCCCCATCGTCCGCGCGAGCACCTCGCGCAACGCCGGATGCGCGAAGGTCACCTCCTCGCGCCGGTCGTGCTCGATGTCGACGTCGATGTCCGGCGCCTCCGTCAGCCCGTCGACGCGGCTCTCCGAGAGAAAGCGCTCGAAGAGCAGCCCGTGCTTCACCGGATCGACCGCGGTGACGCCGAGGCAGAAGGTGACCGCGCTGTTCGCCGCGCTCCCGCGTCCCTGGCAGAGGATCCCGCGCGATCGCGCCTCGCGCACCGCGTCGTGCATCACGAGAAAGAACCCCGAGAAGCCGAGCTTCGCGATGACCGTCAGCTCGTGCTCGAGCTGCTTCGTCTGCGCCTCGCTCAGCGTCGCCCCCCATCGCTCGCGTGCCCCCGCGAAGGTGCGCTCGCGCAGCCACGCGTCGGCGCTCGCCCACGCGGGAACCGGAAAGTCGGGGAGGGGAGGGCGCACCCAGGCGAGCGAGAAGTCGCAGCGCGACGCGATCTCCACCGTCGCCGCGAGCCCCGCCTCGCGCCCCTCCCACCGCTCCGCCACCCGCTCCGGCGGTTGGAGCATCCATTCATCGTTCGGCAGGAGGAGCCCGCGCGCCGCCGCTTCGTCGAGGGTGCACTCGTGGCGGAGCGCGGTGAGCACGTCGAGGGCGCGCCGCTCCTCGGGGAGCGCGTAGCGCGGATCGCCGGCGACCATCCACGGCGCTCCCTCGCGCTCGGCGAGCTCGATCAGCGCCGCGGCGAGCGCCTCCTCGCCGCGTCCCGCCGCGTGGTGCTGCACCTCGACCGCGACGTTCTCGGCGCCGAACGTCTCACGCCACTCGCCGAGGAGACGTGCCGCCTCGCCGCGCTTGCCGGCGCGGACGAGCGATGCCAGCGCGCCGTTAGGCGGCCCGCTCAGCGCGATGACGCCGGAAGAATGCTCGACGACGTCGCGCCAGGCGAGGGTGGGACGCCCACGCGCGGGGCCGCCCTCGGGCGACACCCGCTTCCTCGCGCTCCCCTCGGGCCGCGTCCACGTCCGCAGCTCCCCGGATCGCGACCGCGTGATCAGCGCCGCGATGTTGCGATAGCCCTCGGCGGTCCGCGCGAGCAGCGCCAGCGGCTTCCCGTCCACCACCAGCTCCGCGCCGACGAGCGGCCGGATCCCCTGCCGCGCGCACTCCATCGCGAAGCGCACGACCCCGCCGAGGTCCGCGCAGTCAGTGATGCCTAACGCTGAGTAGCCGAGCGCCGCCGCGCGCGCCGCGAGCGTCTCGGGCGACGTCGCCGCGGCGTTGAAGGAGAAGGCGCTGTGCGCGCGGAGCTCTATCATGGGGACTGCCATGAGGCAGAACTGACCGACCATGAGGCTAGGGTCGTTCTGTCCTGCTGTCTCATGACTCAGTCCCACCAGCCCTGGACGTACCACAGCTCCAGCTGATCCGGATCCTTCGTCTCCGCGTGCGGTTCCTCGGGCTCCGCTGGCGCCTGCGCTACGCCCCCCTCGTCCTCCTCGCTCGTCCCTCCTCCCTCATCGCCGTTAGGCAGATCCCTGAACAGCAGCACGAGCGCCTCCTCCGTCAGACAGGTCCAGTACTCCCGCGACACCGTCGTTCCTTCCTCGATCCCCGCGCTCACCCGGTCCGGCCCCGCCGCCGCGATCACCTCCACCAGCGGCAGCCCGCGCCGCGCCCGCGCGTTGGGCGCGAGCCGCTCGCGGTAGCGCACCGCCTGCCCGCGACGCTCCCGCGTCGTCACGATCACCCGCCGCGGCTCCGGCAGCAGCCGTAGCGACAATCCCATCGGTCGCTCCCCCTCCTCGCGTCCCGGCTCGCGCACCACCGCCGCGACCTCGCGGAACTCCATCGGCCGCCAGCGCAGCCGCTTCTCCGGCAGTGCGTGCGCGCTCGTCGCCAGCCGCACCGCGTGTCCCATCTCGTCGTCGGCCAGCCGCGCGATCGCCGACTCCGCCGCCGCCGCCGACTGGAAGCCCTGGTCGAAGAGATCCCCCTGCGGCGTGTCCAGCTCGTGCACCGACTCCACGCACAGCGCGACGCCGGTCACGCCGTCGGGGAGGCGCAGCCGCTCGAGTTCCGCACGGAGCAGCCGCAGCCACGACGCGCGATCGGCGCTGGCGCGCGCGCCGCGGATCTTCCGGTCCACCGTGCTCCGGTCGGCGAGGGTGAAGCGCAGCGTCAGCACGCGCGCCGTCTCTCCCCATTGCTGCAGCTCCTCGCAGATCCGCTCGAGCAGCCGGTTGGCGACGAAGAGCAGCCGCTCCGGATCGTCGGTCTGGAACTCCAGCCACTCGAGTGACGCGGAGGGCAGGGCACGTGGCGTCAGCGCGAAGATCCGCCGCGCGTCCTCACCGCGCGCCAGCTTCCACAGCGCCGTCCCCTCGGCGCCGAAGCGCACCTCCACCGCGTCCGCGCCTAACGCGGCGAGGTCGCCGCACGTCTCGACGCCGACGTCACCGAGCGCGATGGCGAGCTTCGGCGACCACCCCGGCGTCGTCGACAGCACCGACAACGGCCGTGGCGCGAGATAGGCCGCCTCGGCGCCGCGCCGCACGCTGACGATGCGCGCCGCCCCGT